>JAIVHE010000186.1 GCA_020201255.1 Desulfobacteraceae bacterium | reverse complement strand
CCTGTTGTGCCACCTGCTGGGAATAGACAGTGACGGGCAATGGCATGATCATCCCCACAAAGGCAGCCTCTGGGAAAACCTGGTGATGATGGAGTTGATCAAAACCCTGCAACTTCAACCCGGGACAGATCTGTTTTTTTACAGGGATCAGAACGGGGTGGAGATCGACTTCATCATTGAAAAAAACAGCAGACGCATCCTGGTGGAAGCCAAGGCCGGTGAAAGGATCACTCCGAAAAAACTGCATTTCAACCGGGTGGCGCCGCTGCTGAAAACCAGTTATGCAAAAGTTTGCAGTATGCTGGCCCTTAACACGCCTGGCCATGATATTTTGTGTCTGCTTCAATCCTGTGCATGCCAGTGCAGCTGATGCGGTTGACCAGGCAATAGCATGACACAAACGACAAAACAGCAATTGATGTTCGAAATAAAGCGGCACCGGACCCGGTGCCATGGGAAACGGTTGGTTATCTGGTGTCACGGGTCATTTTTTCAAGGATTCAGCGCATCGGCAATGGTGTTTGCCATCTGTTCCATGTTGTCCAGGTAATCATATGCCAAAGGATTGATGGACACCACCGCCCCATTGATGGCATCGGCAATTTTCCGGGCTGCCTGCTGGTCAAACTGGGGCTGCACAAAAATCACCCGGGCATTTTCCTGTTTGGCCAGCTTGATGATGGCCGACAATTCCTTTCCCTTGGGAGATCTGCCCATGGTTTCCACGGGAATCTGTTGTAAGCCGTACGCATCGGCAAAATAACCGAACGCCGGATGAAACACAAAGAAATTATGCCCTTCCAGGGACGCCAGCAGGGTTTTCAACCGGATATGGAGCTGATCCAGTTTCTGTGCAAATGCCGCAAAATTCTCCTGAAACCGGTCCGCATGAGCCGGGGCCACATGTCCATTACCGCCTTGATGATCTTCCTCATGAATATGGGCTTCCATATCCCGCAGTAAGATCCCTTTGCGGGTATCCACCACCCGGGTATCCGGGGCAATGGATGTAACCTTATGCATGAATCCGTTCTCAAACGGCGACCCGATCCTGAAATATACATCTGCATTGGCCAGTTTCTTGATCTGACCCGGAGTGGGAGAATAGGTGGCCGGACTTTTGCCGGGTGTCACCAGCACATCCACCTCTGCCAGATCTCCGGTGATCTGCTCAACAAAATATTTCTGGGGTACAATACTGACAAAAACCTGCAGCTTTTCTTCGGCATTCAGGCCGGCACTGGTCAAAAAAACCAGCAGCACAGCCAATATAATGGATTTAACCCGCATTTTTTTCTCCTTTACTCCGCTAAAATATCTTTTATACCAAAATATCACACACTGCCATAATTTCTTACAACTTACCAATATTTTATCCAGATCCTTTTCAAGCTTTCAAAACCCCACCTCCTTTCCAAATACTCCCAGCCATAATATGCAAATGATAATGCATTTGCAATAAATAGGCTGTCAAAGGAGTTTTGTCAACACCTGACTGACATCTTGCAAAGGAGGAAAGGTTCGGATATACTGCCCTTCGAGGTGAAAAAAATGAAACGTCAAACCGCCCAGAGACGGGCCATTGAACAGGTTTTCGAGCAGCATGACAGACTGCTGTCCATTCCGGAAATACGGGCATACGGCAGCCAAATCGTGCCCTCATTAAACCAGGCAACAGTATACCGCAACATCAAGCAGTTGGTCGCGGCCGGTCGCATCAGGCAGGTCAACCACCCGGACCTGGGCACCCGGTATGAACGGACGCAAAAATCCCATCATCACCATTTTCACTGCAATGGCTGCAACCGCGTGATGGTCCTGCCCGGGTGCGCTCTGAAAGATGATCACATCGTGCCTGACGGATTTGTTCTTGAAAGCCACGACATCTTTCTGTCAGGGCTGTGTGACCAATGTGCCGGCCACTAAACTGCCGGAATTGTTCAAAGACTGAGTTGTGCCGCCCTGCCCATTTTTTCACTCAAAGAACGTCTGTTTTTGTTTGCCGGCATGTTCATGATGGTCGCCCTTGTGGTGCTGTCAATATGGGTGCCAATAAAATGATATTTCATAACCAAAGGGAATGTGGTATATTCAAGATGCTGAATACTTGGTTATGTGAAAAGATTCCAGAGTCTTGCGGTTCAAAAAGGAAAGTAACGGAGACCAAAAATGAATAAGGCGGCTATTACCAAACATGAGATTTACAATAAATTTTGACATCATTAAAAGCGCTTCCACCATCACCGACATTCCGGAACTTCATGACCGCCTGATTGCAGCGACCGCCAAATACCTTGAACTGCCCCTGATCTCCAATGATCCGGAGATTAGAGATTCTGAACACGTTGAGGTTTTATAATACCCCTATATAGGGACAAAAAAATTTGATCGGCCGTTTCAGATCTCCACAAAATTCAAATGCTGGCTGAAGAATTTAACGATTAGAATGAATTTATTGTGGACCATAATCCAGACAGCAGCATTCACACATTACACGGTCAGTCCCCAAATAGTCGCGGATTTGCTACTCATCACCGTTTCCTTTGAAAAAAGGCGCCCAGCCGTATATCCGCAATATGACCGGTTTACCAGGCATTTCATCCAATGGCTGCACTGGTATGAAATATGCTGAGTTGTTATATGCTGGGCCGTTTGACAGGTATTTACCACTGCTGTTGCTCAATAACCCCCATTGGTGAAATAAAAATGGAACAACCGGACATTATCATTATTGGAGCGGGGCTGAGCGGCATTTATGCCGCCGCCCTGCTGGCAAAAAAAAAGCAATCATTCCTTGTGCTGGAAGCACGGGACCGGGTCGGGGGCCGGATTGTATGTCCGGCTTATAATGGATATGCTGCCGATCTCGGCCCCTCCTGGTACTGGCCTGAAATAAACCCCCGGATATCCACCTTAATCCAGACCCTGAAACTGACAGGATATCCCCAGTTTGTTACTGGCAAGGGCCGGTTTCAGACCTTTGACGGCTGTGCCCGTACCATTTCCGGATATCCCATGGAACCGGAAGCCTGGCGGATATCCGGGGGCATGATCACCCTGGTCGCGGAACTTTTCAAAACACTCCCTGAAAATTCGGTGCGAATGAATCACCCGGTGTGTGACATTGAAAAAAAAGAGGGACATGTTACGGTCAGTGTGGGGAAACCAGGACAGGCACCAAGCTGCCGGTTTCAGGCATCCCGGATTATTCTGGCCCTTCCGCCGCGGCTGGCGGCTGCCACCATCCTGTTCACGCCCGACCTGTCCCACGAACTGATACAGGCCATGCTCAAAACCAGCACCTGGATGGCTGGCCATGCCAAGTTTTTTGCCCTGTATGCCCATGCTGAATGGCGGCAGGCAGGACTTTCAGGGCAGGCCTTCAGCCAGTCAGGCCCTTTGGCGGAAATCCATGACGGATCCAACGCCACCGGCAGCCCGTTCGGTCTCACTGGATTTGTGGGTATCCCGGCGGCCCAGCGCCGGCACCGGCAAAGGGAGATCCAGCAGGCAGCTCTCCAGCAGCTTCGGCACCTTTACGGCGATACAGCGGGCCGGCCGGTGGCGTTTTTCTACAAAGACTGGGCCGCCGAAAA
>JAIVHE010000494.1 GCA_020201255.1 Desulfobacteraceae bacterium | reverse complement strand
ATATATAACTGGTCACCTCTTAGTTTGAGTGCCAGATTCTGTACGCCGGTGGTATTGATATCGCCAACAACTTTCCCGTACTTGGCTTTCAAGTGATCGATCTGGCTCAGCACTTCTTTCATTGGAGATACGTTGGGCAAATCCGGTTTGACCAGTTTGTCACAGTCTTCTTTTGACAGGTTCAAAGGCATCGCCCAGGGCAGGGCATCCTCTTTGAAAACAATGTCACAGCCGAAAATTGCCGGCAGCATTACCATGCCGAAAGTGATCTTTGGGCTGGGTTCCGGGTTTGGATCGCCCAGTCCGACATCCCCAAAGCGTTCATACAATGCTTTTTGTGCCTTGATCTGAGTGTCAACGCGAAAGTCAGCGTCATAGTAGAATTCTCTACCAAAGGAAAGTCCATAATTTTTGTTCCACCAATCAGGATAAAACCCTACACCAAGTGGTATGTGTTTCGGTTGTGTCATTACTATGCTCCTTAAATTTTAAAGTTTTGGTTAAAAGAAACTTCACCGCTAATATGTTCACCAATCTTTGTGAGAGTAATTTGCAAGTCTTGTGCCGGGAGCGTGATATAGAATCTATGTTCCGAAGCCATGATTGTCTCCAAAGTTATGTCACACAAATCAGGCACTGGGTTTCTGGAAAGAGCGTTGTTGTATGGTGCAAAATTGACGATAAGATGCATAAATGCACCATGATATGGTTTTCTTCAGTCCTTTGGAGAAGCTGGGCCTGTTAGGGATGGATTATCCTTGCTTTGACGGATGGTGGCTTGAATATCCAGGCCGCATCGTTTGGCCTTTCTGAGAACGGTGCTGTGGTCGATTCCCAGTAACTGACCGGCCTTTCTCGTGCTGCCCGTTCGAATGACGGCACGTTTGATCATTTCATATTCCATTGCCTGCTGCGCTTCTTTCAGTTTCATGGTATCGGGCAGATTGGGGCCGGATAATCCGGTAGTTCGTTTTTTTATGGAATCCGGCAAATGGACGGGCATCAGGACATCTGTTCTCACCGTGACGACCATCCGTTCCACCACATTTGCCAGCTCGCGGACATTGCCGGGCCAGTCGTAGCTTTCCAACACTGACATGAGTTCGTGGTCCAGGGTTTTGCTGACATTATATTTTGTATTGAACTGGTTCAGGAACATCAGGGACAAGGGTAATATATCTTCACGTCGTTCCCGCAGGGGCGGAATATTGATGGGCACTACATACAAGCGGTAGAACAGGTCAGCACGGAAAAGTCCATCTGAAACCATCTCATTGAGATCTTTGTTGGTAGCGGCGATGATGCGTATGTCAAGCACAATGTCTTTATTATCACCCAGCCTGCGACAGCGCCGATCCTGTATAACTTGCAGGAGTTTTACCTGTAGATTCAGGGGCAGTTCCCCCACCTCGTCAAGAAACAGGATTCCTTTGTTGGCCTGTTCAAACAACCCGGCCTTGCCTTTGGAATCAGCGCCTGTGAAGGCCCCTTTTAAATATCCGAAAAATTCACTTTCCAGCAGGTTGTCGGGTATGGCGCCACAGTTTACCGAAATGAAAGGGTTTTGATTCCGCTTGCTCAGGCGGTAAATCAGTCTGGCAAACACATCTTTTCCCACACCACTTTCCCCGACCAGCAATATGGTTGAGTCGACCCGGGAAATACGCAAAACCAGATCAACCAGCTTTCTCATGGAAGGACTTTCTGCCACGATACCCTGAAAAAAATCTTGTTTTTCCTCGCTTAACTGGTTGTAATTTTCACAAATTGAACTGACTTTTTTTATCTGATCTTCCAGGCTTTTGAGTTCCGTGACATCCCGCACATTGATTAGAACCCTTATGACCTGGCCGTGTCGGTCGAATACCGGATTTCCGGTAAGAAAAATTTCGTTTCCAGTGGTGAGCCGGCGTTGCAGGGTCAGGGTTTTGTTATGATAGCTGGTCATCCGGATGACTTCCCGGACAGCGGCCAGGCAGGCATGCCCCTCAGTTTTCAAGTCATTGATATTTTTTCCGATAAGCATTCCGGGGGCAAGACCGGTGATTCGACCGAAACTGGCGTCTTTTTCTGCAGCAGCAGCAGGCAGCCTTTGTGCAGATTATTGTCGCAGAATTTGCTGGCTTTGACCAGAAGTGAGTGCTGCCGCCAGTCATAATTTCGTTCTGAGTCAAGAGATTCCTGGGTAATCAACCGCAAAAGGGCTTCGTCGTCAATAAAAGAAACAGCGGGTTTCCCCATGACATTGTCCGGGTGGACATCAAGGACCTGCTGTGCATATCTGTTTATATAAATGAGATGGTTTGTTCCGTCAAATACAATGATACCAAAATTGCTTTTATCCAGTAATTCGAAAACCTTCGATGTGTTCTCGGCTGCTTTTTCAGGCGCCTGGGTTGTCAATGTCGGGGTGAAGCGTTGCTTTTTTTTGGGCATTATCGAATTCAATCCTTATATTAAACTCGAATATCATAACATATATTGGTGCTCACCTGCAACAGAGGCTTTTCAGTCGTGCTTGGCGAAAAACATCATTGTCGAGATTTCCTTGAAATGAAAAAGATTCGAATAAGGCTGACAAGATTGACTATAAATGTGTTGAAGCCCTGACCCTGAATGGGTCAGGGCTAAGATTGCGAAATGGGTACTATAAATTAAAACGTGTCATTATTCCAAACAGCTTCCCGTTTTTCGATAAAAGCGGTGAAGCCTTCAGTGGCGTTAACACTTATCCCTTGCTGGGCCATCATTTCTTTGGCAAACACATATGCCTGCGGTTCTGTCATTTCCACCTGGGCATAAAAATTTTGTTTGGACATGTAAATGGCATATTTGCTTGATTTGCAGATGTGTTTGGCCAGTTCCATGGTTTTTTCGTGGAGTTGATCATCTTCGAAAACTTTATTGATCAGGCCCATCTCCAGGCTGTCCTGAGCGCTGAACAGGTCAGCGGTCATCAGCATTTCCATGCATTTTTTTTGTCCGACAGCCCTGCTGACGGCAACGGTCGGGGTTGTGCAATTATAAGAGTAGATCAACCCGGTCATGCCGAATTTGGCATTATCCTTTCCCGCAGTAATAAGGTCACAGCCCGCAGCCAAATGACATCCGCCGGCCATGGCGATTGCGTGAACCTCGGCAATGACACACTGGGGCACATCACGGATGGTGCGCATCAGATTGAAGGATGTCTGGAAAAGTTTTCGAATATTGGCTATCGGCTGGTTCAGGATCTCCGCGCGGTCGTGTCCTGCGCAAAAGACCGGTCCGTTGGCTTTAATGATGATGACTTTCACATCATGCCGTTTGGCAGCATCCTGGAGGCATTCTGTAATCTCTGTTTCAGCATGGTGACCAAGGGCATTACGTTTTTCAGGCATGTTTAAGGTCAATATGCCGATTTCACCTTGCTCTTCATAAAGAATTGAATCGTAATTCATTGTTGTTCTCCTTTCCATTTAATCAAAATATTAGGTAAAGCCCTTTAAGTTGGGACTGGGGCTGAAATAAACGGAATGTTCTGAAAGCCGGTATCTACCTGTTTAAAACGCTATTTGGATGGCGAAGCGGCTATTTTGAAAATATAGTGGTTATTTGTCTGAGAATATGAAGATATCGTTTTTTGGGGAGGCAGATACGGCGCGATGCGGTTTTGCACCACGCGGCGTTGTTGCAATGGATAAGTGCCGGTATCATTGCGAATGTAAAGAATACTTATGGGTTGATCATATTGAAATTATTCGGTTGAATTATTATTGGCATGCTCTTTGCTTATACGGTAATGTTGCAGTAAACCCATTGATTATAATGCGTGATGGGGTGGATACGTAGAGGTCTTTTACTGAGCCATCTCGAAAGCAATAGGTAGTTTATGCCCGAAGACATAATTTTATTCCAACCCATGGGAAGGCGGGTAGTGGTCGATAAAAAGCACAGTCTACTGACGATGGCCGAACAAAACGGTGTTGGTATTGAAGCTACCTGCGGTGGCAAGGGACTTTGCGGCAGCTGCAAGGTTCAGGTGCAGGGAAAAGTTTCTCCGCTCGGTAAAGCGGAAGCCGATTATCTGGGGCCGGATGCAGATAAGGGGTATCGGCTGGCGTGCCAGACCAAAGCCCTTGAGGGGGTCAACGTATGGGTGCCGGAAAACAGCCGTCTTCACCAGCAGGTGATACTGACGACCGGGTATGAACACGAAATGAATTTCGATCCGGAAATTTGCGTATGGGAGTTGTCCATTCCATTAGACGAACCGGAACAAACCGATCAAATGCGTGAACGGATCCTTGCACAATTGAACCTGGCAGCACAGCTTGGGTCTGATTTCCAATGGAATCTCTCATCGGCTCTGCTGCAGGGGGTGAATGAAAAAATAAACAGATCTGATGGCAAATTGAGTGTCGTCACGACAATGTCCGGTCTCTGCCTGGAGATCAGTACCGGGTGGGATACCAAGTGCCTCGGGCTGGCCGTTGATCTGGGAACCACTACCATTGTCGCCTATCTTGTGGATTTGGAAACCGGACGCGTGCTGTCGGTCAAAGCCGAAATGAACCCCCAGGTGTCACAGGGTGAAGATGTCATCAGCCGCATAGCGCTGTGCCGGGATCGTCCTGACCGCCTGGAAAAATTAGCCGGATCGGTGCACCAATGCATCAATGCACTTGCCCAGGATGCCTGCATGGAAGCCGGGGTTCATCCCGGGCATATCTTTGAGACGGTATTGGTAGGTAACACGGCCATGCACCATATTTTTCTTCAGCTGGATCCCTGCGGTCTTGCACAGGCACCCTATACCCCTGTGACATCTGACAGTGTTGAGATATCAGCCCGGCCGATACTGCCGGAATCAGTCCCCGGGGCACAGATCCATGTGCTTCCGGTCAAAGCCGGTTTTGTGGGGGCTGATACCGTGGCAGTGGTACTGGCCCTGGATGCGGACCAGGTGACTGAACCGACCCTGGTTCTGGATCTGGGCACAAACGGAGAAATTGTTCTGGCAACACCAGAGAAGCTTTTGTGTTGTTCGTGCGCCGCTGGACCCGCCTTTGAAGGCGGGCATATCAAATGGGGACTGCGGGGGGCGCCCGGGGCGGTTGATCAGGTAAGTGTGTCGGCTGATTCTCTGGTGCCTGAGCTGCGGGTGATCGGTGACGGAGCGGCGCTGGGTATCTGCGGGTCCGGATTGGTTTCTCTGGTCAGTGAATTGGTGAAAATCGGTGTTGTGACCCCGTCTGGTGGATTTGATCCGGCCTGGCGCTGTCAGCATCTGCGCGAGGGAACGGATGGCTGGGAATATCTTCTGGCAAAAAAAGAAAACACAGGCACTGGACAGGATCTGGTGTTGACCCATCAGGATTTGTCTCATCTCCAATTGGCCAAAGCAGCCATTCATGCCGGGATCAGTTTACTGCTTGCAGAATTGGGTCTTCCCCGTGTGGAAAAAGTTCTGCTGGCAGGCGCATTTGGGAATTATCTGGACCCCGTGGCTGCCTGCGGTATCAATATGTTTCCCGGCGTTTCCGTAGAAAACATTACAAGCGTGGGCAATGCTGCCGGCGCCGGTGCCCTTTCGGCGCTTATCAGTCGTTCACAGCGTAAACGGGCACAAACCATTGCCCGTCGTATGGACTATCTGGAACTGGCGACGCATCCAAAATTCAATGAAACATTTGTAACTTCCATGGCCTTTTCAGAACGGGGAGATGATTGATGGGCCAGGAAATGACTTCATCCAAAAGCGAAAATCATGGCCGTGTGCCGTTTCATATCATCAGCGGATTTCTGGGCGTTGGCAAAACCACGGCTATTTTGAATCTGCTCGAGCGTCTCGGGGAAAAAGAAAAAATTGTGGTGCTCATCAACGAATGGGGGCAAATCGGTCTGGATGCGGATATTATTGGATCTGAGCACCCCACGCTTGCTGTGCGGGAGATCAGTGGCGGTTGTATTTGCTGTACGGCAGGGGCTGCCCTGCACCAGACAATGACGGATATTTTACGTGACCTCAAGCCGGACCGCATTATTATTGAACCCAGTGGCGTGGCCAAACCCGGAGAGATAATGGATTGTCTGCAATCCCCTGACCTGGCTGACCGCTTGGACATGCGGCCTGTGATTGGATTGGTGGATCCGGTGCGTTTTCTACAGCCTGCCATGATGAAAATGCCGATCTACCGTGATCAGGTGGATGCGGCTGCCATAC
>JAIVHE010000185.1 GCA_020201255.1 Desulfobacteraceae bacterium | reverse complement strand
CGGGGTCACCAGGATATACCGGTACCGCCCCACAAGCCCCATGACACCTGCCGTTATCATGGCCCCTGCAAACAGATCCCATTTCAGGATATCCGCATACCGCAGCCCGGCTTTTTCGCACACCGCTTCAATTTTGGATCTGGCAACGCCTTTTTCCATGGGCCGGCACCGCCACACGGTTTTGATGAGCACGGGTCCGAAAACAGCAATCCCTGCCAGAAACACCAGGATATATCCTATTTCTCCGGCAGGACTGGTAAAAAAATCACTGATCGGTTCATAGGGGAAAAACCGGATCAGATCGGCAAATAAAGACAGGCAGAACCATGGCAGCAGGGCCGGCAGCGAAAAGGAAATATTGGAGACGATAAACTCTTTGCGGGAAACATCCTGTGAAAAAAGATCTTTGTGCACCCGAAAGGCTGCATTCCAGATAATGACAAGGTATGACACAAACAATCCCAGAAACAACACCGCTTCCAGGGTGGGGATCTTTTGGAAAATGTGCAGGTGGGAAAATGCGGCAGGAAGGCGGTATATGTAGATATTGGCGGCAAACAGCACCAATGCCAGAACAGACAGCCGGAAAGTGGCGGCAGACACTGCCTGGTCCGCCCAGGCAAAAGAATATTCCCGGGCTTTGCGGGCAATGCGCAAAAAGTGCAGATGACAGACCACGGCAAACACACCCACCAGCACCAGGCTGTAAAACCAGCCTGCCGGGTCATGGCCAGCCGTGTCATCAAACAATGCCGAGGTGGCATAGATGACCAGGGCTACCAGAAAATATATGAAATTGGAAAACACCGGTATCAGTTCCTACGGTCAGCCCGGTTTCTTCAAACAATTCGCGTGTACCGGCCTGTTCCATATTCTCTCCGGGATCCAGAAGGCCGGCCGGAAATCCATACTGGTACCCTCCGAGCACCACCCGAAATTCCTTTATAATCACCAGTTTTTTTTCCTGTGTATGAAACGGCACCACCACCACGGCATCAGGCATAACTTCCGATGGGTCCCGGGGATGGTCTTGCTGCTGGAGATTGCGGGCCCCGGACCGGGAGGCAAATTCCCAGGCTTTATCCTTGCCCACCTTGTCCTGGTATTGTACCAGAAACATATTCAAATGGCGCATGGCGGTTATTTGCTGAATATTTTTTATCTGCATGAATCACTCCTTTCAGAACCATATCATAAGCACATCATGTGCAAATGTCACCCTGAATCCTCTGAATATTTGCCATAGGCATGCCGGGTTTTCGATCGTTCCGGGCAGCGATCTGTCCCGGACCCGCCCCTGGTGGTGTCCTGTGCCCGGCCAGAGATCCTGCGTGGGCCTTGTTTCATTATCCTCCTAAGTGGTTTACGAATCTGCCTGCATTATCCGAAAGCCATCCCGGTATATTGTACCCGGCCCCCTCCGGCTCTGACGGTCCGGTCACAGGACACCACCAGGGGCTCGCTGTAATAAAAAAAGGTATAATAATTAACTTCTGACCCCAGGGTTTACATGTACATGAGGTGGGCGAAGACCAGCCAGAAATGGCAGGCACTGCCCAGGAGCACAAAGATATGCCATATTTCATGGAATCCGAAAATGCCGGGGAAAGGGTCCGCCACAACGCACAGCCAGCCCATGCCAAGATAAATGAATGTGGAGATCCACCGGGGAAGGTGCATCCAGAAAAGTTTGAGCAGAATGCCCGCCAGGGCAACCCCCCAGATGGTAGCGAACAGACTCCAGCCCCAGGGCCCGCGCAGCGGCACCAGGCAGATGGGGGTATAGGATCCGGCAATGACCACGAAAATCATGATGTGGTCTATTCGGCGCAGTATGTCCAGGGTTTTTTCCGACAGCCGCAGGCCATGGTACAGAAAGCTGGCCGTGTACATGAACACCAGGGTGGTACCGAAAATGGCAAAGGAGACCACATGCCAGGCATCGGCTTTGATGGCTGCAAACACCACCATCAAGGTCAGCCCTGCAATGGATGCCAGGCTGCCGGCCATATGGGAAAGGGCATTGACCGGTTCCCGGAAGATTTGCAATATTTTTTTCATGACCGGTACTGTACGCCCTTTTGCCTCTGTCTTCAACCAAAACACGCGCTTTTTACCCAATTTTTACCGGAAGCGGCATCATCAGGCGCCTGTCTGAAGGTGGGCATCTTATATTCCCGCCTTGAACAAACGAGGTTTCAGGACACATGCATAAGGATAATTTGGATAAAGTTGCAGAAAAATTCTTGATAATTTGCAGAGGTGTGGTACATAGAAAGGATGAAAGTTTTCGGTGTTCCAACCATGTTAGTTTTGTCAACCCACAACCACAGGAGAAAAGTATCCATGAAAACATGTAAAATTGCAGTTGCCTGTATCAGTTTTTTGGCTTTGGCCGCTATGGCCATGGCCGGTACCCTGGAAGATGTTAAAGACAGGGGATATATCAAAGCCGGTGTCAACGGCGGGGTCTTTGGTTTCAGCATGCCTGACGATAAAGGAGAGTGGAAAGGACTGGATGTGGACACGGCAAAAGCGGTTGCCGCAGCGGTATTCGGCGATGCATCCAAGGTGAAATTCTCCGCACTCACCGCTGTCCAGCGTCTGCCGGCACTCCAGTCCAAAGAGATTGACGTACTGTGCCGGAACACCACCCAGACCCTGTCTCGGGAAACCAAGTCCGGACTTAATTTTGTCCAGCCCAATTATTACGACGGACAGGGATTTCTGGTGCCCAAGGCCCTTGGGGTGAAAAATGCCAAAGAACTGGACGGTGCAACCGTTTGTGTACTTCCCGGCACCACCACGGAAATGAATGCAGCAGATTATTTCAGGGCCAACAACATGAAATGGAACCCTGTAGTCATCGAGAACACGGCTGAACTCAACAAGGCCTTTTTTGCCGGCCGGTGTGACACCCTGACATCCGACATGTCCCAGCTGGCAGCCCAGCGATCCGTGGCGCCCAATCCTGATGATTATGAGCTGCTGCCGGAAGTCATTTCCAAAGAGCCCCTGGCCCCGGTTGTGCGGCACGGGGATGACCAGTGGCTTGATATTGTCAACTGGACCATGATGGCTCTGATCCAGGCGGAAGAGTTCGGCATCACCTCCAAAAACATCGACAAGATGCTGGATTCTGGCAATCCCGGCATAAAACGGTTCCTGGGGGTCACCCCTGGATTGGGAGAACTGCTGGGCCTGGACGACAAATGGGCATATAATATCGTGAAACAGGTGGGCAACTACGGTGAGATATATGAACGCAACGTAGGACCTGACACTCCCCTTGGACTCCCCCGCGGACTCAACGCCCTGTGGACAGACGGCGGGTTGATGTACGCATCACCGCTCAGATAACCGGATAACCTGAGTACCTGATAACCTGAGACAAGGTGCCCTGCGCCTGCTGCGGCACCTTGTCATAACACGCCAAGAGATGTCCTACCCCATGGAAATGCGCGATTCACAAGAGAAAGTACCGTTCTGGCTGGATCCGGGAAAGCGGGCCATCGGCTTCCAGGTGTTGACCTTTGCAATGGTGGGGCTGCTGGCCTGGTACCTGGTGAGCAACACCGTGACCAACCTGGAAAAACAATCCATTGCTTCGGGATTCGGATTTTTACAAAACGAAGCTGCCTTTGAAATCGGGGAAAGCGTCATCGAATACTCGGCTGCGGATTCCTATGGCAGGGCACTGCTGGTAGGGGCGCTCAATACCCTGAAGGTATCTTTTGTCGGGATTGTGCTGTGTCTGATCATCGGACTGTTTGTGGGAGTGGCCAGACTATCCACCAACTGGCTGGTGAAAAAGATGGCCATGATCTATATCGAGGTGATGCAGAATATCCCGATACTGCTGCAGCTGTTTTTCTGGTATGCCCTGTTTTATGAAATCTTTCCCGGTCCCAGGCAGGCCCTGAACCCGATCACCGGCCTGTTCATCAGTAACCGGGGGGTGGCCATGCCGTTTCCCGAGGCCCACCCGGCCCATTTCTACATGGTGTCCGCCCTGGTCATCGGGCTGGCCATTTCATTCGGCATCAAGCACTGGGCCAAAAAACGCAAATTTGCCACCGGCAAAGACTTTCCCGTGTTGTGGTCATTTATCGGGTTCTCCCTGGGACTGCCCCTGCTGGTGTGGATCGGATTCGGCGGCCCGACCCTGGTGGAAGTGCCGGAAATGAAAGGATTCAACTTCCAGGGCGGTCTGATGCTCTCTCCGGAGTTCATCGCCCTGCTGCTGGGACTGGTGATCTATACCTCCGCATTTGTGGCCGAAGCAGTCCGGGCAGGGATCCAGGCGGTGAGCCGTGGCCAGACCGAGGC
>JAIVHE010000184.1 GCA_020201255.1 Desulfobacteraceae bacterium | reverse complement strand
ATCTTCTTTGGAATCACCGTCTTCATCCAACAGCGCATCCAGTTCAACATCTTCCTCTTCGAGCACAAATTCTTCCTCTTCCGCCAGGGTTTCAGAATCCGTAAATTCCACGATGACTTTTTCATGGGCTTCCTCTTTGAAAAAATCACCGGTTTCTTCATGGAGTTTGACACACAGATCCCGGGTGGGGAAAAAGGATCTGCGCCGCAGCAGCCGGGTAAAGGGTTCCAAACCTTGCTGTGCTGCTTTGGTCATCTGTGCAAGGTCATATTTTTCTTCATGCAGCGGCATGACAACACCGGGATCCACTTCACTGGATTCCAGTACCGTCATGATATTGTCTTTCACATTTTTTTCAAAACGAATCTTCTGTTTCATCTATTATCTCCTGTAAATTGTTTCCTGTAAATGCATTGACCTGAAACCTCTTAATATATCGCAACCATTCTCTGTGTCAACAAGAAGATGCGCTTCTGGATATTTGCCATAAGCATACCGCGTTTTCAATCGTTTTGTGCAGCACTCTTTTCCAAGCCCGCCCCTGGTGGTGTCCTGTGCCCGGCCCGAGATCCTTCGTGGGCCTGTTTGCATAAAAAACTATGAAGTGCGGCAACCCGCCCTCTGGGTAAAACCATCCCGGCATATCGTACCAGGCCCCCTTCGGCTCTGACGGTCCGGTCACAGGACACCACCAGGGGCTTTCCACAGAGTACACGCCACTATAGCAAATATCCGGTGCGCTGTAAAAATCCAAGTTTTGTATTGACCTGTTTTGGCCAAGATGATATATATTTTGGGTTTCATCTTGGAGGAGTGGCCGAGCGGCTGAAGGCGGCGGTCTTGAAAACCGTTAAGTGTCAAAGCTTCGTGGGTTCGAATCCTACCTCCTCCGCCACAAAAAAACAGTACGGAGAAATGGCCGAGTGGCTGAAGGCGCTCGCCTGCTAAGCGAGTATGGGGGTAACACTCCATCGAGAGTTCGAATCTCTCTTTCTCCGCCAGTATCAAGGGTTTGCAAATGGTTTATCACCATACTACAAACCCTTTTTTTATCCAAAGTACGGAAAAACCTTTTCCTTCAATAGCGCACCCACCGGGTCGATGCCCGGCACAAACCTGACAGTAACTCTGGCGAGTTACGTAGAAGGAAAAAAGATGGCAAGGTGCCGGTGTTACGCTGGTGTCAAAAAATCTTTTGTAAACCCCTGAATTATGGGTTCGATCCGCTTGAGTCCCTCCAGATGGGCGATGTGGATAATGGCATCCCCCTGGTGCACCAGCGGAAGATTCAACCGGCCGATGACCATCCCGGAAATAGGGGATATGATCTCCATTTCATGGCCGCCAAAGGGATCCACAATGGAACCGATCCGGGTGTTTTGGGTCACTTTGCCCCCAAGGGGGGAATCCATATGCACAATACCGGAAACAGGCGCCCGGACCCAGGCAGTGGCATCGGTTATCAAGGTGCCGGTTTTGTGTGTTTGCCCGGATTTCGATGCCAGCATACCGATGGTCTCCATGACACGCAAAATACCGCGGACACCGGCCCGAACCCCCACCTCATCAAAGCGGAGGGCCTCCCCTGCTTCATACAACAGCATACACACCCCTTCTTTGGCCGCAGACTGGCGCAAAGAGCCTTCCCTTGCAGGAGAATTGATCACCACAGGCACCTGAAACATTCTGGCCAGTGCCAGCACCTGCTGGTCTGCGATGTCAGCCCGGATCTGGGGAAGATTGGCCCGGTGGTTGGAACCGGCATGCAGGTCAATGCCGAAATCACTTGTTTTTACAATTTCCTGCATGAAAATATGGGCCAGCTGTGATGTCAAAGATCCGGTTTCAGACCCGGGGAAAAACCGGTTCAGATCCCGTCTGTCCGGTGAATAGCGCGAATGCTGGACAAAGGCATACACATTTACCACCGGAACCGTGATCAGCGTACCCCGCAGATTTTTCAGTTTCTTCAACCGGATGAGGCGGTGAATAATTTCCGTACCGATGATTTCATCACCGTGAACGGCGCCGCAGACAAACAGCCGGGGACCGGCATGTTTTCCGTGGATGACATGGACCGGCATGGCCATGGCGGAATGATTGAACAAAGGGGCCACCGGGATCTGTATATCTGTCCGGGTGCCGGGTTTTATCTGTATCCCTGCAATGGTCAAAGGCTTGTGCATCTTATCCCCTGCCCACTGTGGCGGTTTTCCCGGGGGCTGCATTTTTTTCAATGAAAGCGATCACCTGGTCCGCCACATCGATACCCGTGATATTTTCAATGCCCCGCAGGCTTGGCGAAGAATTGACCTCCATCACAACAGGACCATGGTGCGATCTGAGCATATCAACGCCGGCTGCCCGCAGCCCCATGGTTTTGGCGGCCCGAATTGCAGTGGACCGTTCTTCGGGCGTAATTCGTATCTTTTTTGCATGTCCCCCCCGGTGCAGATTGGACCGAAATTCCCCTTCCGGTCCCTGGCGCAGCATGGCTGCCACAACCTTGGGACCGATCACCCAGCACCGGATGTCAGTGCCCTTGGATTCTTCTATGAATTCCTGGACCAGGATATTGGCTTTCAGACTGCGAAACGCCTGGATAACGCTCTGGGCTGCTTTTTGTGTTTCAGCCAGCACAACTCCCACCCCCTGGGTTCCTTCAATCATTTTCACCACCAGAGGAGCGCCTCCCACCATGGAGATCAAATCATCGGTAA
>JAIVHE010000010.1:28382-29440 GCA_020201255.1 Desulfobacteraceae bacterium | reverse complement strand
GCCATACACCGGCGCCCAGAATCAGGGTGTCCGCTCCCGGGCCGGCCGTGGAAATCACATGGCCCAATACAGCGGACAGGGCAATATACAACGTCAGGTGGACTTTGGTGATCTCTGCAAACAGCCTCATCTTAGCTGCTGCATGGACAGACCGGGCAGATATTGCCATAACAGCACTACCACCCATCATCTTCTTGTACCCATTCATCAAACTCTTCTTGGGACACCACCTCAACCACTCCGGTCATGTCTGCGTGTCCCACACCACAAAATTCCGTGCATTGAAAAAAATATTGTCCGATTGTTTCAGGCAGAAACCAGGCATAAGTGTTAATGCCTTTGACCGCATCCACCTTTACCCGGAATGCCGGGATAAACAGGCTGTGGATCACATCTGCGGAGGTAACATTGAGCTTGACCGGCGTGTTCACCGGTACCAGGATCTCATTTTCGGTTTCCTTGCCATTGGCATAAATGAAAATCCAGGAAAAGGACTGGGCAATCACATCGATCTCCATGGCATCTTCAGGTACATTGCGCAAACCGGTATATGCCTGCCATCCGGACACGAACATGGCCAGGGCAATGAAGGTGGGAATAAAGACCCAGGCTGTTTCCAAAAGCCAGTTTCCCCGGATATCAGCCGGCACCGGATGCCTGGTCCTGCGATAGCGGATGACAAAATAAATCATCACAAGGGTGATGGCAAACAAGAAAACAAAGGAAAATCCTATGATAAAATAAAAGGATCTGTCCACCAGGGCAACCGGATTTATCAAATCATTCATCTTTTACCTCACCGGAATGCAACGTCCCAGAAAATAAAACTGATCATAATGGCCAAAAAAACCACCGTGGACACAAAAGACCATACCACGGCCCTGCCTTCAAATTTCATGTGCATGAACACCACCAGCACCAGAGCGGCCTTGGTTGATGCGATCATCAGGGCGATCCATACATTCATCCACCCAAGGTCGATATAAGAGGCCCCCACCGTCACAGCGGTCAGTACCAGCAAAGCCCCCAGAACAAGGCCCAGGGTTTTGTATGCAAAT
>JAIVHE010000010.1:0-28377 GCA_020201255.1 Desulfobacteraceae bacterium | reverse complement strand
CGGTCCGTCCAAAAGTTTTTCCGCACCTGGATATATTCCCAGAGCGATCTTGTGGCCCCATTCAACATATTTGATCACCAGAAAAATCATACCACATCCCAAAGCACCCCCAAGACCGGCCAGTGCAATTTTTTTGTGGTTTTTGC
Source organism: Desulfobacteraceae bacterium (assembly GCA_020201255.1). Taxonomy (GTDB): domain Bacteria; phylum Desulfobacterota; class Desulfobacteria; order Desulfobacterales; family Desulfobacteraceae; genus Desulfotignum. The sequence continues at coordinate 28,231 of JAIVHE010000010.1, read as the reverse complement.
GCACCGCTGTAATACTGGCCGCCACAAAGAAGCTGGACACCAGCAGGATAATGGTGTTGATCACCCCGAAAACCCGATCCAGTTCCTTTGCACCGGCAATAAAATCCTGGGGATACCGGGCAAAATACACTGCGTACAGCACAAACAATGCGCCGAACAAAATGATTTCCGTGTACAAAAAAAGCCACATTCCCAGTTTTTTTCCGGTCTGGTCAGTCGGCACAGGCAATTCAGGCTCCCTTTGACTTGTCTGCGCGTGTATCCACAACCCCGCTAAAATCATAGGGGTATGCCATGATGCTGGGTTTTTGCACAAAATTGTGCAACGGCGGCGGAGACGGAATGGTCCACTCCAGGGTCACCCCACCCCAGGGATTGGATTCCATGGCTCTTTTTTTTCTCAAAGAAACAAACAGGTTGGCCATCATAAGACCGATCCCCAGGATCATGAACAAAGCGCCGAATCCGGCAAAAAAATTTCCCTGGGCGTACTGGGGCAGATAATCATAATACCGCCGGGGCATGCCCTGAAGTCCTAAAATGAACATGGGCACATAATGAAACATGAACCCTCCGGTCACAAGGATGGCGGCGATATATGCTTTTTTAAAATCATACATCCGGCCGAACATTTTGGGCCACCAGTAATGCAGGGCCGCAAAAAAGGCAAATCCCGTGCCCCCGAACATGGTGAAATGAAAATGGGCCACCACAAAATGGGTATCATGGACATGAATATTCGCGCCGGCCGCCCCCAGTACCAGGCCGGTGAGGCCTCCTACGGAAAACAGATAAATAAAGCACAAAGACAAAAACAGCGGCGGGGTCATCTGTATGGCCCCCTTGTACAGGGTGGCCACCCAGGAAAACACCTTGATGGCAGAAGGAATGGCCACCACAAAGGTGAGCAGGGAAAATACAAACACGGCTGTATCGCTCATGCCGCTGGTGTACATGTGGTGGGCCCACACCAGGGAACCGGCGATGGCAATGGCCAGAGACGAGGCAACAATGGCCTTGTATCCGAAGATGGATTTTCTGGCAAATACCGGAATGATCTCTGAAATAACCCCCATGCCCGGCAGTATCATGATATACACCGCCGGGTGGGAATACATCCAGAACAGATGCTGGTACAGGATGGGATCCCCGCCCCTGGCCGGATCAAACAGACCTACATTGAAAAACCGTTCCATCATCACCAGCACCAGGGTGATGGTAACAACAGGCGTGGCCAGCAGCTGGACCCAGGCGGTAGCATACAGACTCCAGGTGAACAAGGGGATCTGAAGCCATCCCATGGCCTTATCGCGCATTTTGTGCACCGTTGTGATGAAATTCAGCCCGGTGAGCATGGAGGAAAATCCCAGGATAAAGGCGGCAAATACAGCTGTGGACACATTGGTGTTGGTGGAAATGGAAAACGGCACATAAAAGGTCCACCCGGTATCGGCGAACCCGTCTGAAAAAAGAGAAATAATGGCAACCACCCCCCCGGCCATGTACAAATACCAGGACAACAGATTCAGTTTTGGAAAATACACATCATCTGTCCCGATAGAAACCAGAACATTATGGCATACAGGTACATCAGTCCGATACGTTTGTGATCCAGGGTAAACAGCCATGACCGGATCCCGGTGAAACGCGCTGGTTCTGGTGTTTCAAAAAAAGACTTGACAACTTCCATGACAGCCTCGCAAAGGGTTCAAAACCAGTGGGGACAAGGCAGACAAAAAAACATAAGAAGGCCTACTGCTTTTTGCCGGCCTGTTTGTGTTTTTTTGACGGTCGAAGCAAAAATACCACAAAGCCTGCCAGCAGGGACAGGATGACTGTTCCCGTTATCCTGAACAATTTAAACACATAGGTTTTATTTTCAGGATCATAGTCAAAACAAAACGAGAGCACCCCGCGTTTGATGGAAATACCGGGTTCGCCTTTCTGTGCTTCCTGCACCGCCATTCCCAGGTCAAAAGGCAGAAAACCCGGGCCGTACAGATACCGGATGATTTTTCCATCCTTTGCCAGTACCACCAGGGCATTGGGATGGATGTAAAAATGTTCTCTTTTCTTGATGAAAAAATATCCCAGAGAATCGGTCACCCGCCGGATATTTTTTTGGTCACCAGTGAGATAATACCAGTTTTCCATGGGAAATTCGCGCTGGATCAGGTTGGCATAATTTTTTTTTGCTGCCCTGGCATGGGATGGATTCTCATCATCTGAAAAACTTAGGGTGATGACATTGAAATCTTCCCCCGGCTGCTGTCCCACCCTGTTCAATGCCTTTGCCAGATCCGCCTGGAGAAAACTGCACACCGAGGGACACAGAAACCATATAGGCAGCAGCACCACGGGTTTGTCAAATATTGCTGCCATTTCCACAACCTTGCCGGTGTCATCCAAAAACCGTGCCCCAAGATCGATATACTGACCCAGCCGCTCCTCAACCTTGACCTGGTCAGCCAGATCCGGCGCCTGGTCCTGTACCTCCATGACCATTTTTCCATGATCATGGTCTGCCTCTGACTGGTGTCCATCTGACTGATCCGCCTCATCAGGGCCTGTGTCATGCACGCCTGTATCAGATGTATCAGTATGATCATGGTTGTGCATACCCGAATTTTCAGTGCCGGCTGCCATCACAAGACAGGAAAATACCAGTAAAAAACACAAGGCCCAGACGGCCGGCAGGCACGGCCCACCTATTTTTGGACACCGGATCATTTCACCTGTACAGTCTCACCAGTGGCAAAATTAATATCATAGACCGCACGGTACCGGTGGGTGGTTCGGAAGGAATCGCGCCCTGTGCCGTAGGCAACCATGACACGGGTCATTTTATCGGTATGAATGGGTTTGTCCCATTGTTCCGCAGCTGAGGCGGAAAGGGAAAAGGAAATGGTGGTGACACCGTCTGTTTCACTGCCTTCAGGATGTATCACATGGTTCTGCCCCCCCAGTTTTTCGTCCGGAGAATGCCCTCTTTTGCTGTCGGCATAATGGTCCTCAATCCTGACTTTGCCATTTTTCACCGCACCAATGATAATATCCGCCCCGCCCATTGCATCTTCCGGATCAATGCCGATGGCCACCCAGCCGGTGGTTTGGGCGGACAACTGCAGGTGGATCTGCTCCCCTTCCAGGGTCCAGGAAACCGACATGTTTTTGGTTTCCAGTTTGTGGGCATACTCTGCTGCAAACAGGTTCCCGGAAAAAATTACTGCTGCCGCCAAAACCATTAATCCGATGTTTCGTATCATTTTGTCACTCCGTTATTTTTGTCATCTCATGTTTTTGCCATCATTCATTCTTTTATCATCTCACCATTTTTTGCAACATCGTGAAAACCATTGCATATCTGTGCACGAGACCTTACCCGTAAAGAAGTTCACCGCCTGAAAAGCCCAGGCCGATGGCAATCAGAACCAGCAGCAGATAAAATCCGGTGAACCTGTCCAGTTTTCTGTTTTCAGGATCATCCTTGATGGCAACCACCAGCAGCACAATGGTCAGCACTGCGGCCAGCACCATTTTCAATACTATCAAAAACTCCCAAACCCCGCCATACCGGTACTGCCAATCAAGATATCCGGTAAATACAGTGGGCGCCACCCCCAAAAGTGCCAGGATGACACAATGATATCCGGTTCTTGCCAGTACCTTTAATCGCGGCAGAAAGGAGGCCAGACGGAAGACAACAGCACCCATCACCAACCCCATGGGAACATGGGTCATCGCGGGATGGACGGGGTGGGTAAAACCGATCTTGTTAAGGAATTCAAAAATAATTTCAGTCATGGAATCACCTTTTGAAAGTTAGTATGTTTTAAAGTAAGCTGGTTTTTTGCAATTGCAATCAAAATATTGTATCTTTACTATATTCAGCATGAGATCACAACTGAATTTCCAAACCACATTATCTAAGGAGGTACCCCATGAAAATCACCATCACCTATTGCTCGGTATGAAATTACGAACCACGGGCTGCCGGTCTGGCAGACGACATACAAAAGGCATTGGATATCACCCCGAAGCTGGTTCCGGGCAGCAAGGGGGTGTATGACATAACCGCCGGTGAAAAAACGGTTTTTTCAAAGCACAAAGCCGGCCGGTTCCCGCAAAACCAGGAGATTATTGAGCAGCTGAGACAACAGGGATCATGAAGAGACGATTCACCAGGTTTGCAGCAACAAAAACCTGGTGACATATCATAACGATATGTCAACGGTACGTGCTTTTACCTGCTTTTTTTGGCTATAAAACTTGGCTTTGGATAAAACCAAAAAAGGCCGCCCCCTGTGGGCAGCCTTTTTCGGAAAAGGAAAAAAAGATGAAAAAACTAATTGGCGGTTAGTTGGCAATATAGTAATGCAACCGGTGTGCCAGACATCACCTGTTTGCAAAAAAATAATGGATCATTCCTGGAAAATGCTGCATTGACAAGGTGTTTGCCGGGGATCAAAAAAATGAGGGGGAACACATTGCCCTGTTTGAAAACAAATGGCCTCATATATCTTGAAAACATTCCACAGAAAAGTTCAATATTCTGAACTTTTCTGTCATCTCCGTGCAGATCGATGTTACTGCCATAACACATATCCTTTTGAAATCAAAAGATATTTTTATCGAACCACGGCTGGTTCAAAAAAATTAACCCAGCCGTATCCGCATATCTCTTTACACCATTGAAAAACAACTATTTTTTGGACCGCTTCGGTTTAGGGACCGGTTTATCTGCAGGTTTTGGTTCCGTTGTATCAGCAACCGGTTTTTCAGAGCCTGTTTTTTCAGGTGCGGGTTTTGGTGCGGGTTTTGGTGTAGATTTTGGTGCGGATGCCCCCTTTTTTTTGGGTGTAATGCCTCTGAGAATGGGCATTACCAAGTCTCTGCTCTGGGCCAGAAGCAAAGAAACAGCTTCCATCTGGGTTTCGGATAGTTTCAGGTCTGAATTGTCCAGGAATTCAAACAAATTGTCGGCAATATCAAGCATCTTATCATGCGCGTCTGCTTCTTTTTTTGTCGCAAATGTCATTTTCTCCTCTCCATTCCTGACAACAATGTATTTAACAATGACTGCCATATCATCTCCTTATATCGTAAATAAAGACACACATGTAAAATAAGGCATTCAAAACAAAAACCAGGATCCGGTGTGTCCTCTTACCAGACCCTGGTCTTCATGCAATCTGCCTGTCTATACCGCTGTTTATATTTCAGGTCTTGGGGAAAGGCCGCTTCTTTCAACGATCTCAGGGACTTTTTCTTCCCATTCAATAGCCATGATGTGGAATCCGGCAACCCCGGGAATCTCCTTGAGTTCCTGGATATGTTCCACGCAGATATTGATCCCTTCTTCGGCCTGTTTCTTTTTTTCCACCCCGGCCAGGCGGGCAATGATCTCTTCGGGCACATCCATCCCCGGGACCTTGTTTTTCATGTATTTGGCCATACCCACCGATTTCATGGGGGTCATGCCGGCCATGACAAAGGTTTTTTCCGTAAGCCCTCTGTCCGCAGCCCTGCGTATCCATTCCTTGAACTTGTCCATATTGTAGATGCACTGGGTCTGGATGAATTCCGCTCCGCAGGCGATCTTTTTGGCCAGGCGCGGCACCCGGATTTCAAAGGGATCTGCAAAGGGGTTGGCAGCAGCCCCCACAAAAATCCTGGGCGGCCGCTTGATGTCATCACCGCCCAAAAATTTGCCTTCATCGCGCATGTGGCGCACGGTCTGCACCAGCTGCATGGAATCCAGGTCATGGACGTTCTGGCCCTGGGCACAGTCACCAAAACTCTGGTGGTCTCCGGACAGACACAACAAATTGGGGATATCAAAGGAAGCCGCCCCCAAAATATCGCTTTGCAACGCCACCCGGTTTCTGTCACGGGTCACCATCTGGAGGACCGGTTCGATGCCCAGCAGTTTTAAATGGATGCAGGCGGCCAGAGAGCCGGCCCGGTCAGTGGACCAGTCTTTTACAGGGGCTACTTTCTCATAATCATCCATTTTGTCAAGGGCTTTTAACCGGTCGATGATCAGCTGCCAGGCGCAGTCCGTATCCTTGGAGATTTCGCATTTGCCGTTGGTGGCACCGCCGCAGGGGCCGTTCAACACCCGTTTGGCACATCTGGATACCGGACAGATGCCGCCGGTACGGGCCAGCACACAGGTCCCGCAGGCCTGGCACCGTTCCGTCCACAATCCCCTGTCCTCATTGGCCCCCAGACACACAGTGTTGACCCCGGGCAAAAGCGGCATGGTCAGATATTTTTCTGCGGCAAACTGCACCCCCACCCCGCAGGCCAGGGATACAACGGCATCATAGTCATCAATAATATTCCTGATCTCCTCCAGATATTCATGGTCACACTGGCGCTCCAGAGTCCGCTCGCCAATGGTTTTTTCCTGGCCCTGGTTCATGAAATACATCCTGAGCACCGATGCCAGCACCTCTACCTCTTTTTTTCCCCCTGCTTCACACACGGTGACGCATTCATTGCACCCCAGGATCAGGATCCGGTCAAAATCCTTGACTTCCTGGATAATTTCCTCAATGGGTTTTTTCTCTGCTATTATCATGATTCCCTCTTGCTTAGGCGGTTATTAATTGTATTTTCAGGCAGCATCGGCCGTTTGTTTCATACGTTCTTTTGCAAGTCGTATGGGGCTTGGCCCAAGTTCTTTTATCTTGTTGACCATTTCGATGGAATACTGGGCAAACAAAGGACCTTCGCCGGAGGACAGGTTGTACATTTTTACCCGTTCCCCGCCGACCCCAATCAGGTCCAGCATCCTGGCGGCTTGTTCAACCTTTTTTCTTGCCCGGAAATTGCCTTCGTTAAAGTGGCAGTCACCTTCCATACATCCCACCACATACAGCCCGTCAGCCCCTTTTTCAAAGGCCCTCAGGATGTGGATGATATCTATTTTTCCGGTGCAGGGAAGTCGTATAATTCTAAAGTTTGTCGGGATCTTCAATCGCATGGAACCTGCCAGGTCCGCGGCTGAATACCCTCAGTAGTTACAGCAGAACGCCAGTATCACCGGTTCAAAATCTTTTGTCATAGTTCCCCCTCCAGCAGGGATTCCACCTTGCTGAGCAATGAGTCATCCTCATACCAGTTAAGTTTTATGGTTTTGGCAGGACATTCAGATGCGCACACCCCGCATCCCTGGCACAGGGCCGGGTCGATGTAGGAAACCCCCATCTCATTGATCACCGGCACATGGTAGGGACAGGAACGCACACATACCAGGCAGGAAGCGCAATGGGCCTGGTCGACTTCTGCAACCACCGAAGACAGGGTCAGGTATTCCTGGGACAGGTAGGTGGTAGCCCGGGAAGCTGCCGCCATGGCCTGGGCAACGGTTTCTGTGATCAGTTTGGGGCCGTGGGCAGTGCCGCAGATGAACACCCCTTCGGTCCCGGCATCCACCGGCCGAAGCTTGACATGGGCTTCCATGAAAAACCCTTCAGCATTGCGCTGGGCCTTGATGATATGGGATAACTCCTGTGTATCAGCTGCGGTGACACCGGCGGACAGCGCTACCAGATCAGCTTCCGCTTCAATGCGCTGCCCCAGTACATGATCCCGGAAGGTGACGGTGAGTTTGTCATCACTGTTTTTTTCCACCTTTGGGGGATCATCCTGGCTGAACCGGGAAAAGATCACCCCCATGTTTCTGGCCCTGGTATAAAATTCCTCCAGCATGGAATAGGTCCGCATGTCCCGGTACAAAATAAACACATCGGTTTCCGGACTGGTCTCCTTGATGGCAATGGCGTTTTTCACGGCACTCTGGCAGCATATCCGGGAACAATTGGGATTGTCCTGGTTTCTGGAACCCACACACTGGATCATGATCACCCGGTCCAGATCTTTTGCCTTTTTCTCTGCCAGCATGTCGGACAGCTCCAGCTGGGTGACCACGGACTCACTGTCAGGATACAGATATTCCGTGGGCTGGTATTCCGTTGCCCCTGTAGCCACAATCATGACCCCGTGGTCGATCTTGCGCTGCTTCAGGGAGGGCCCCACCAGGACCTCGGTGTTAAAATTGCCTTTATACCCCCCGTACTCCACCACCAGGGCCTGCTTGAGCACTTCGATGTGCTCATGGGTTTCCACCGATTCCACCAGATCCTTGACAAAGGCCTGAACATCATCGCCTTCAATGGTGTGGTGGAGCCGTTTGCCCAACCCCCCTAAGGTATCTTCCTTCTCCAGCAACGTCACATGAAATCCCTGGTCAGCCAGTCCTTTGGCTGCTGTCATACCGGCGATGCCCCCGCCGATGACCAGGGCTTTGTCGATAATGGAAATACGCTTGTCATGGAGCGGTCCCAATGTGCTGACCCGGGCCACTGCCATGCGGATGAGATCCTTGGCTTTGGCCGTGGCTTTTTCCGGCTCATGGAAATGCATCCAGGAATCCTGGTTTCTGATATTGGCCATTTCAAACAGGTATTTGTTCAGACCGGCCTCTTCCAGGGTATCCATGAAAATGCCCTCATGGGTTTTGGGAGTACAGGAGGCCACCACCACCCGGTTGAGCTGGTGTTCATTGATAAGCTCCTTGATGGATACCTGGGTATCCTGGGAACAGGTGAACAGATTTTCACCGGTATACACCACATTGGGAAGGGTTTTGGTGTAAGCTTCCACTTCTCCCACATCAATGATACCGGCAATGTTGATGCCGCACTTGCACACAAACACCCCCACCCGGGGTTCTTCGCCCAGCACATCCCTTTCTTCCGGCATGGACACGGTCCTGGTCAGGGTGTTCCGGGCCGATGCCAGGTTCCTGCCGGCGGCACAGGCCGCACCCGAAGCTTCAGTCACCGAAGAAGGGATATCTTTGGGACCCTGAAAGGAACCGGACACAAACACGCCTGACCGGCTGGTTTCCAACGGGTTGAAGGTACTGGTTTTCACAAAATTATAGGGATTGAGATCAACCCCGATGCGGTTGGCCAGGTCCACACTTTCTTTGGGGATGGTCAACCCCACGGACAAAATGACCATGTCAAACACTTCCTGCTGCATCCGGCCTGCCTCATCCACATAGTTAAGGATGAGATTGTCGGTGCCGGGTTCTTCCACCACGGAATGGATCCGGGATTTGACAAACCGTACCCCTTCCTGATCAGCAGCCCGATTATAATATTTTTCATAATCCTTGCCGAATGTCCGCATATCCATGTTGAATATGGCGGCATCCAACTCTTTTTCCGAATGCTCTTTGGCGATCATGGCATCTTTGATGGCATACATGCAGCACACCGAAGAGCAGTACCCGTTGCCGCACCGGTTGGTATCCCTGGAGCCGATGCACTGGAGCCAGGCGATCTTTTCCGGTTCTTTTTCATCAGACGGCCGCACCAGATGCCCCATGGTGGGACCGCCGGCAGACAGAATCCGTTCAAATTCCAAAGATGTCATCACATTTTTGGACCGTTTGTACATATAGGTGTCATCCATACCCGAGGGATCAAAGGTGGTAGCACCTGTGGTCATGATCACCGAACCCACGGGCACATCCCGGATCAAGGGCACCTGGTCATGATCCACAGCGCCTGCCAGGCACACCTCCACACACTGGTAGCACTCGGAACAGATCCCACAGGACAAACACCGGGCCGCTTCCTGGTCGATGAGTTCCTTGGCCAGGGCCAGGGTGACTTCGTTGAAATTGCCTTTTCTTTGTGCCACCGGCAGTTTATCGGGTTTGATCCGCTGAATGTGGGGCACATCTTCAATCTCCGGTTTTTCAAAATCCCAGGCTTTTTCCCGGCCTTCGGCCAGATCCAGGTCATTGATATACCGGTGAATACTTTCTGCCGCAGTCTTGCCCGAGGCAACGGCATCCACCACGGATTTGGGGCCGTAAAACGCATCCCCGCCGGCAAACACCCAGTCAATGGGGGTCTGGAGGGTCACCGGATCTGCCTCATACCCGCCGGGGCGGGTTAAGGCAATGCCCTGGTCCTTGGCAAATTCGGTCTCGCCCATCTGGCCGATGGCCACAATCACGGTATCTGCTTCATGGGTGATCAGCTGGCAGTCATCGTACTGGGGATTGAACCGGCCGTTTTCATCAAATACGGCGGTACATTCCTGAAAAGAGACTTCAGTGACCTTTCCGGCATCATTGCCGTAAAACCGCAATGGCCCCTTGCTGTTCACGATATTGACCTTTTCTTCCAGGGCATCTTCGATCTCATAGTCCCAGGCCGGCATCTCTTCGCGCTTTTCCAGGCAGACCATGGTGACATCTTCCGACCCCAGCCGCTGGGCGGTAAGTGCTACGTCCACGGCCACGTTGCCGCCGCCGATGACAATGGTTTTGCCGGACAGTTTATCCGCCTTGCCCATGGCAGCATCCCGCAAAAAAGTGGTGCCCGCCACAACCCCTTTGAGGTCTTCTCCTTTGACACCCAAAGAACGGGAACCGTGCAGGCCCGTAGCCATGAACACCGACGCAAACCCCTCTTTTTTCAGGCTATCCAGGGTGATGTCTTTGCCGAAGGTCACCCCGGTTTTAATCTCAACCCCCAGTGCTTCAATGACGGCGATCTCTTTTTCCAAATCCGCCTTGGGCAGCCGGTATTCGGGAATACCCACGGCCATCATACCGCCCTTGACCGGCAATTTTTCGTACACCGTAACCCCATAGCCCTTCTGGGCAAGATAATAGGCAGTGGTAAGCCCGGCCGGGCCGGACCCGATAATGGCCACTTTTTCGTCTCTTTTTTCCTCAATTTCCGGGATCCAGGCAGATTCCTGTTCAAAATCCAGGTCTGCCAGATACCGGTGCAGGTATTGGATGGCCAGGGGCTGGTCTGCATCTCCTCTGGTGCACACCGCTTCACAGGGATGGTGGCATACCCGGCCGCAGGACCCGGGAAACGGGTGCTCCTGCTTGAACAGTTTCAATGCTTCCGCATATTTTTCCTGCTGCATCAGGGCAATGAAACCCTGGATGGACACATGGGCAGGACAGGTGGCTTTGCACGGCGCAACAGAGCGTTTGGAAATGCCATATGCGCCCGGGATTGCCTGTTCATACTGCTTGAAAATGGCTTTGCGGTTATTCAGCCCCTGGTTATGCTCACTAAGGGCATCCACCGGACAAACCTTGGTGCATTCCCCGCAGGAAGTACACTTGGAAATATCGACAAATCGCGGATTTTCTTTGATCCTGGCCGTGAAGTTACCCTGTTCACCGTCCAATTCCAGAAGTTCGGTATTCGTCAACAACTCAATGTTCAGATGCCGGCCGACCTCGACCAGTTTGGGTGAGATCACTCACATGGTACAGTCATTGGTCGGAAATGTCTTGTCCAGCCTTGCCATCATACCGCCGATGGCATATGATTTTTCCACCAGATAGACATAATAGCCTGAATTGGCCAGGTCAATGGCGGACTGCATCCCTGCAATCCCGCCACCCAGGACCATGACAGACCCCACAGGGTCGCTTTTTGGTGTTACCTTCTGCGTCATTATCAAAAACCTCCTAACCGTTTATTATCGCCCCATGGGCGGTAAGCTGTGGCGCCTGAGTTTATAAGGTTTTTGGCCTCCTGCATGGCAGGCGGCAAAAAAAACCGTCAAAAAAGACGTCACGCCATTATATTTCCCCCGCCTTTAAGTAAAAAAAAGGCATTTTTTTGTCAACAATTATTTAATTTACACCTGATTGTCATGTGTAACCCCCTTTGTCTTGGGTGTACAAAAACATACCGCACAATATCCATTGGTTAAGAAACGGCAGATCTCCATTTTATTCCCGCAAAAAAAACAGCTCAACCGGCAATCTCAAGATGGCGGCTGCAATACCATACCAGCACCAGCACCGGCAGACCCATCAGCGTGGTGATCAAAAAGAATGCCGGATATCCAACGGCATCCACCATGGTGCCGGAATACCCGCCGAATACTTTGGGCACCAGGGTCATCAAAGAGCTGAACACCGCATATTGCACTGCCGTAAACCGGATGCTGGTCAGACTGGATAAAAACGCCACAAACGCTGCACTCGCAAGGCCTGCTGCCAGATTGTCCGCTGCGATCACAAGATACAAAAGGACCAGCTTATGCCCTGCAAACGCCAGGACCATGAACAAAAGATTGGTGGCGGATGCCAGCAGGGCGCCCAGAAACAGTATCCGGATCACCCCGTAACGGACGCAGAGAATACCGCCGGCAAATCCTCCGGCAAGGGTCATGAAAAGACCGAATGTTTTCACCACACTGGCGATCTGGGTTTTGGAAAACCCCAGGTCCTGGTAAAAAACATTGGAGATGACCCCCAGTACAATATCGGAAATCCGGTACAGACCAACGAGCGCCAGTATCAGCCAGGCAACAAAAAGCCTGTACCTGCTGAAAAAATCCTGTACCGGTGCCACATAGCTGGCAACCACCATTTTTTTGTTTACAAGATTGGCGGACATGCAGATTTTCCCCACCACAGCTGCCGCAGAAAGTCCTGCCCCCAGTCTCAGGCATTCCACCAGCAATCCTGCCAACCCCGGGCTACCCAGCCACTGCCCAAGTTGCTCTTTCATACCCAGGCTGACCCGGCCGGTAACATAAAAGGTCAGGATAAAGGCAGCCACTGCCACACAAAACAGGCCCAGGCCGGTCAGATAATCCTGTGAGCTAAAGGCATCTGCCGGATTATAGTCTGAATCCGGCTCGTCAATTATCAGGGCCGTGATCATCCCCACCAGCATCAGGCCGGCCATAATGCAATAGGTGGACTGCCAGGCCTCGAACCGGTAAGATCCCTTTGCCGATCCAAACCACTCTGCCAGGATCAGGGCGCCTGCCCCTGCAACCAGCATGCCGATACGGTATCCACCGATATAGGCGGATGCCATCATGGCCTGGAGATCGATCGGCGCAGATTCAATGCGATAGGCATCAATGGCAATATCCTGGGTTGCCGAGGAAAATCCCAGCAGAACCGCTGCCATTGCCATGAAAACCAGTGGATGGTATCCTGATCCCGGATCTGTAACCGCCATCCACAAAATCGCCGCCACAATCCCGGCCTGGGCTGCCAGAATCCAGCTTCTTCTCCTGCCAAGCCTTCTGGTCAACCAGGGAATGGGCATCTGGTCCACCAAAGGGGCCCAGACAAACTTGAAAGAATAGCCCAGGGCAGCCCAGGAAAAAAACGTCACCGCAGACCGCTGGACCCCGGCTTCCCTGAGCCACAGGGAAAGGGAAGAAAAAATCAATAAAATAGGCAGCCCGGCACAAAACCCGAAAAACAGCATGGTAATCACCCGGGGATGGAAAAAAGACCGCATGGCTTGGCGCCATTTCTCCCGGGGCTTTTTCCCGTTGCCCGAAGAATCCGGCATATCAGAGTGTGATTTCAAAATCGCAGGAAACACCGTAACATTGGGTAGTACTTTTCTTAGAAACCAAAAAATGATTGCTGTCCTGCACAATGGATTCCATGTCACTGTCGGATCGGTCCTGGTTCAGATGGATGAGGCCCAGCTGTCCCACCCTGGCTTTACGGGCCAGATCCAGTGCATGGGGGATGGATGAATGGCCCCAGCCTTTGCGATGCTGGTATTCATCTTCTGTGTATTCCGCATCATGCAGCAATATATCCGCATGTTCGGCAAACCGTTTGTACCCGTCAAATCCCTGGCCCTGGGGATGGGAAAACCCCAGTTCATTGTCGGTGAGAAAAACAAACGTTTTCCCATCTTCTGTAAATTTATACCCGAGACTACCCCGGGAATGGCTGGTGGGGATGGTTTCGATTTCTACAGAACCAATGTGAAACTGGTTGTTCAATGCTGCATCAAAACAGATATCTGCTTTCAGATCCTTGAGGCGGACAGGAAAAAATGGCGGGGACATGACCTGTGTAAACACCTGTTTTGTGGTTAATCCACCAATTTTTCTGTCCTGAATGACCAGACGGTTGCGGCTGTAGAGAAGGGGCCTGAAAAACGGTATCCCCATAATATGATCCCAGTGGCAATGGGTAACCAGCATATAATACTGTGTTTTTTGCTGTTCCAGCAAAACATTTCCCAGCCGCCGGATCCCGGTACCGGCATCAATGATAATGATTTCCCCGGACCCGGCAGTAATTTGCAGACAGGTGGTGTCCCCGCCATAGAAGACATATTGACTGCCTGAAACCGGTATTGATCCTCTGGAACCCCAGCATTTAATAATCATGTTTCTCCTGTATCATACCCTTCCTAAAATATCCAGCAGCAGCTATAATCTCATCTGGATATTTGCCATAAGTGCATCAGTTTTTGCATCCTTCCATGACGTGTTCTGGTTCCGAGCCCGCCCCTGAAGGTGTGCTGCGCCCGGCCCGAGATCCTGCGTGGGCCTGTTTCCATGCAGGGACGGTTTGAAAACCGCCCCTGCATTTTCTTAGGAGCTATCCTGGCATATTCGACCAGGCCCCCTCCGGCTCTGACGGTCCGGTCACAGCACACCTTCAGGGGCTCCTATCTAAATTTTCAGAATCTCATATATATGATGTTCCGGTAACGGATAACTTTTATACAATGGTATGAATAAACGGATAAATCAATATTTTTTTCATTTCATCCGTTGACAACATACCGGTTCTTGCCTACAAAGATGCTTGCAGACCACCAGGTCTATTTTTATAGTTGCATTGTTTTTAACCCGTGAAAAAAGGGATATCACGCATATGACACAAGTAATTTCCGACCGCAGAGACGTTGATTTTGTACTCCACGAACAGATCGGACAGGTGGACCATGAAAGCTTTGCTGAATTCAATAAAAAAACCATCGACTTGATTATTTCTGAAGCCAGAAATCTGGCCATAAAAGAGATATTACCCACTTTTAAGCAAGGGGATGAGCAGGGATGCACCCTGGAAAATGGAAAAGTAACAGTACCTGAATCCTTTACACGTGCCTGGCGGCTGTTGTGTGAAGGAGAATGGCCGGCCATGTGTGATGACCCTGCCGTGGGGGGCCAGGGCATGCCCAGAACCGTGGGCAGCGCAGCCCTGGAATATATGGTGGGAGCAAACTCGGCTTTCATGCTGTATTACGGCATGACCCACGGGGCAGCCAAACTGGTGGAGGCCTTTGGTGATGATACCCAGAAAAGTGTATACTTGAAAAAGATGTTTTCCGGCGAATGGGGCGGCACCATGCTGCTCACCGAGCCGGAAGCAGGATCTGATGTGGGGGCTTTGACCACCACAGCACAGAAAAATGCAGACGGCACATACACTCTTTCCGGATCAAAAATTTTTATTTCCGCAGGTGAACACGACCTGTGTGAAAACATTATCCACCCGGTGCTGGCCAGAATTCCGGGAGCCCCTCCCGGCACCAAAGGCATTTCTCTGTTTTTGGTACCATGTTCCAGATGATGAACGAAGCCCGTGCCTTTGTGGGGCTCCAGGGGTTTGCAGTGGCATCGGCCGCCTATATGTATGCCCTGGACTATGCCAGAACCAGAATCCAGGGAAGACATTTGACAGCGGGAAAAGATGCCGATGCCAAAAACGTTCCCATCATCCAGCACCCGGATGTCAAACGCCAGCTGCTCAACATGAAAGCCTATACCGAAGGCATGCGATCTCTGGTTTACTATTATGCCTGGTGCAATGATGTGGTTCACACCACAGATGACAAACATCTCAAGGCGGATACGGCTGCCATGGTAGAGGTGCTCACCCCTGTGGTCAAGGGCTATATCACGGACAAAGCCCTGGAAGTATGCTCCCATGGCATCCAGGTGTACGGAGGATATGGATACATCAGTGAATATCCGGTGGAACAGCTCATGCGGGATGCACGGATTTTCATGATCTATGAAGGCACCAACGGTATCCAGGCCATGGACCTGCTGGGCAGAAAGCTTTCCATGAACCAGGGAAAAGCATTCCAGTATTTTATCGACCGCATGAAAAAGACCATAACGCAATTTTCCGGCATTGCGGGCGTGGAAGATCTGTGTACCAAGGTGTCCCATGCCGTATCCCGCCTGGAGGAACTGGCAAGTGTCATGGCCACCCGGTCCCGGTCGGACCAGGTGTTGAATGCCTATGCATTTGCCCACCCGTTTTTAGAGGTGACAGGAGATGTCAGCTTTGCCTGGATGCATCTGTGGCGGGCCGGCATAGCCGCACCCAAACTGGCAAAAAAAGCCGGCAGCCTGGAAAGGGATGTTGTGGCCCAAAAAGCCGCCAAAAACAAGGATGCGGCATTTTATGCCGGCCAGATGGAAACCGCCCGGTTTTTTATCAACACCCTTTTACCGGCCACATATGGTAAAATGGATGCCATTCTGGAAGCAGATTCCTGTGTGGAAGATATCCAGGATGTCTCGTTTGGTTCCAAATAACACCCCTGCCCAGAGGGGCAAAATGAAAGCTGTTGGCTGTTAGCTATTAGCTGTTAGCGGTTAGCTTTTAGCTGATGGCTGACGGCTTTCATATAAACAGGAGGATCTCATGTTTGAATATGTGAAAAAAAGTCTTCTCACGGGCGTCGGCATTGCGGTTGAGCAGATCCTCAAAAAACTTGACCTGCCCACCCGATCCGATATCCAGGCATTGAACAAACGAATCGATGACCTGGTAAAACAGATAGAAAACAAAGCCTGACAAAACGTTCATGCCCAGCATCAAAAAAATCGGCAAGGTGGGCAAGCGGTACCGACACCTGCTCCGGTACCAGCAGATCATCGGCATCGCGGGATTTGTGGCTGCAACGGTCATGGGAATATGGCTGCTGGCAGCCATCATCAGGGGAGGACGATTATAAAAAATTGGGTTACCGGTCCCCCTGGTAGGGATACCAGTCCGATTCTCTGAGCCGATCCACTTTCAGGGTCAAAATTTCACAGGTCAGGGTGTTGAAAACAATTTTACGTCCCAGCCTGCCCCCCACATCCTCGGATACAATGCGAATATTTTGGTGCGTCAGAATGTCTTTGGCTATCTGGTAGTTCTGCTTGCCGACATTGTGGATACAGGCATCTGTGTTGTTGGCGCCGCCAAATATCTGGGCTTCCAGGTGAAAGGGATCCGCCCCTTTGCCGATCATCATCCGGATCAATGTGATGACGGCGATATTGCCATAAAGGGCCGTGGTTTTTTCCCGGCTTTCGGCAACCGGAAACAGAAAATGGTTCATCCCCCCGGTTTTGCGTTTTTTATCATAAAGGCTCACCGCAACAGATGAGCCCAGCACCGTTGAAATAACCGTGGGTTTTTCCGGCAGGTAAATATATCCCGGCTTGAGAAAATAATCCCGGGTAACCAGTGTTTCAGAATTGTTTTCCATATCCCCATTTCTTTTCCATACATGACACCATCTATGGTGTCTTATCTCATTTATCCCCCCATATCAAGCGGCAAATGAATAAACTTGCCAACGGCAGTCAGCCTGTGGTATGAATACCGCACATGGCAGTCATTGGTTGAAAGCTACCAGAAAGGGTATTAATGGAAAATCATTTTCCAGACATCCGTATCGGGCATTTAAAAATTGTAGACCACCTGCTTGTGGGCATGGCAGCAGCTCTTCCCGAGCCAAAGAGCCAAGGATCCTGGCGCCTTATGCCGGTTCCCATGCAGTCCTGGGATGAGATCTGTGATGGCCTGCAAAATCACACCATTCATGGCGCATGTATCACCACCCCCCTTGCCCTGGAATTATTCGGCACAGGCATGGATATCCGGTTTCTCATGTTTGTCCACAGATCCGGCAGCCTCATGGTCAAAAGCCGGAAAGCCAATATCCGATCTCTGGCGGACTTTACAAAAAATCCTGTGTTGATTCCGGAAAAATTTTCCATCCAGGCCATGCTTTTGCACAAGATGTTTGCCGATGCAGGGCTGGCTCTGGGATCCCAAGACCTGCCGGAAACGCAGGTTAACTGGGAAATGGTTCCCCCCTATCTTATGCCGGTCATGCTTCTGGCTGAAGATGATATGGCTGAAGATGATATGGCTGAAGATGATATGGCTGAAGATGATATGGCTGAAGATGATATGGCTGATGATGATATGGTTGATAATAATCCGGGTATAGGCGGGTTCATGGCACCTGAACCCTTTGGCAGCCTGGCAGTAAAGCAGGGACAGGCTGATCAGGTCTGTATTTCCGACAGCCTGTGGAAAAACCATCCCTGCTGCGGATTGGTGGTCACCGGCCATTTTTTACAAACCTATCCGCAAATACCCGGGTCCCTGGTAACACATCTTTTTAACACCGCTCGACACCTCGAACAAAAAGACACGTTGGAACTGGTTTCCCATGCAGCTGATTTTCTTGGCCAGGATCCAATGCTTGTAAAGGCTGTTCTCAGGCGCAGCAAGGTACGTTTTGCCCCAAAGACACTGGTGCCGGATACAGCTGCCATTGACATGATACAATGTTATATGATCGATGCCATGAAAATTATGCCCCAAAAAATTGATCTGGACAGTTTTGTGGATACTACCTGGGCACAAAACGCCCTGACGGAAGTTTGCAGTGAAGATTGATATTGAAAACATCACCAAAACCTATTCTGATGCAAGAAAACCCGACCACGTGGTATTACAGGATGTTTCCTTTGCCATTGGGTCCGGTGATTTTGTTATTATTCTGGGGGAATCCGGGTGCGGCAAAACCACCCTGCTCAACCTTCTGGCCGGCCTTGAACTTCCCACCAAAGGCAGAATTCGCGTGGATGGTGACATCATAACCGGTATCCACCCATCCCGGTCTATGCTGTTCCAGCAGCCGGCACTGCTTCCCTGGCTCACTGTCCGGGATAATGTTGCCTATGGCTGCAACATCAGAAAAGACACAGACAACCTGGATTACCGGGTCAACCAGTTTCTGGAAATCATGGGTCTGGGAGGATTTGCTACCGCCAGACCCGGGCAGCTTTCCCTTGGCATGGCACAGCGGGTCTGTCTGGCCCGGGCATTGGTCGGGCATCCTGAAGTCCTTTTGCTGGATGAACCATTTGCATCCCTGGATACCTTTACCCAGGCCCATATCCAGGAAGAACTGGTCAACCTGTGGCTGTCGGAAAACTTCACTGCTGTTTTTGTGACCCATGATATTGACGAAGCCATCTATTTGGGCAATAAAATCATTCTTCTGGCCGGAGATCCAGCCAACATCACTGACATCTTTGAGGTAAAAGAAAGCTATCCCAGGGACCGGAACCATCTTGGATTCAAACAGATCCGAAACAACATTCTAGAGCGGTTTAAAAATGCCTATCTGGCCAAAAGGACGTTATTGTAATATGAATACCCATACCGGCAAACTTCCTTTGTCCGCAATAACCCGGCGGCAGTTTCTGCAGACAGCTGCCACCGCCTGTTCCAGCCTGGCATTTGCCCGGACCGTATCGGCAAAAAAGAGAAAACTGCGCCTGGGATACCTGCCCATCACCGATGCCACCCCGCTACTGGTGGCCCACGGACTGGGATATTTTTCCCGGGAAGGGTTGGATGTTGAACGTCCTGTCATGGTCAGGTCCTGGAACATACTCACAGAATCTTTTATGGCGAATAAATTTGATATCACCCATATGCTCTTTCCCATCCCGGTGTGGATGCGGTTTAGACAAAACATGCCTGTCCGTGTGCTGGCATGGGACCATACCAACGGCAGTGCGGTAACTGTACGGGGGGATTCAGCCATCAAAAACTTTTCAGATCTGGGGGGAAAGCAGGTGGCGGTGCCTTCCTGGTATTCCATGCACAATCTGGTCCTTCAGCTGGGGTTGAAGGCCCGGGGGCTGGTCCCGGTAATCCAGCCGCAGTCAGCTCCCCTGAAAAGCCATGAAGTCAATCTTTTTATTCTGCCTCCTCCGGATATGCCCACAGAAGAAGTACTGCTACAGGTTTTTGAAACCCCTGATCCAAAACAACTGGTCCATCCCCATTGGAATGTTCCCCGCATTGATTTTCAACCCTTTCCCTTTCCCTCGGCCACCCGGTTCATCATAGAACAGATGAAAACCACCCGGGTGGAGGGAGACACCGCATTTTTGACATCACTGGATCCAGACCGGGCAACCCGGGATCTTGTGGATGACCGGTTTGTCCTGCAGGCAATGGATGAAATGGGGGGAATGGCGCCGTTTTGCAACTGCAATATGACCCTGCCCTATGAAAGAGAAGAAAGCGTTGAAATCTCCTGATCGTTTCACATACCGCAATCCCAAACAAATGGGGTTCAGTGTTATTTTTACTCCCCAGAAATTTGGATTTCGCTATGAACTCATCGGGCTGGCCCTTTTTGCTGCTGCCTGGGCGCTGGTTTCCTATTTTGTATTTACCCGGCCCCAGTTCAGTCAGTTTCAGGGATTTTTACCAGGCCCCACCTTCAAGGCGCTGATGTCGGCATTCACAGAGGAACGGTTCTGGCTCTCGGTATTCACAAGTCTTCGGCGGATTGTGGTGGGGATCTCTCTGGCGGCATTTTTTGGTTTTCCTATAGGGATTGTGGTGGGATTTTATCCCGGGATTCGGGGATTGTCCTATTCCGCCATCCAGTTTGTGCGCATGATCAGCCCTTTATCCTGGATGCCCATAGCCCTGCTCTTATTTGCAAGTTTTGAATCAGCTGTTTATTTTTTGATTGTAATGGCAACCATTTGCCCTATAATACTGAACACAGCCATCGGGGTGCGCAATATCCATCCCCAGTGGATAAAAATGGCCATGAACCAGGGAGCAGACAACTTTCAGCTCATCAAAACCATTGTTATGCCATCTTCTGTTCCCCATTTGTTCACAAGCCTGAGACTGGCTTTAGGGGTGGCCTGGATTGTGCTGGTGCCGGCCGAATTTTTAGGAGTGTCCTCCGGACTGGGATACCTGATCAATGATGCAAGGGATACAATGGAATATGACAAACTCATGGCCATGATCATTGCCATTGGTATCCTGGGTTTTGCCTTAGACCGGTTGTTTCAAGAACTCCAGCAGACATTGCGCTGGTCCTGGAATGAATAAAAAAAATATAAAATGATATCAATAAAACGTAAGGAGTTTTTCCATGGCAGTAGATCCTGATATAAAAATAGTGGTGGCGGATGATTCAGGCACCATGCGCATCATGTTCAAACAAATCCTTGCAAAAGCCGGGTATACCAATCTTGTAATGGCGGTCAACGGTGTGGATGGACTGGAAAAGGTCCAAACCGAAAAACCCGATCTTGTAATCAGTGACTGGAATATGCCCCGGATGGACGGATTGGAATTTTTACAGGCATTGCGCAAACTGGATGAATTCAGGGACCTGCCTTTTATCATGGCCACAGCCCAGTCCGACAAAGGCCAGCAGATTGCCATCACACAAGCCGGGGGCAATGGCCATGTTCCCAAGCCATTTGACCAGGAACAGATCAGCCGGGCCATTGACCGCGCATTTTCCGGTGAAAAAGAACAGCCTGCCGTCAAAACAAAACAAAGAAGCATCATGGGGGACCGGGTGGAACTGAATGTAGCCCATATCCAGATCACCGACCACCTGGCCCTGGGGGCCCTCAAGCACCGGATTGAAACAGGCGATGTGGAACCTAAGCATTTTGATTTGACCACCAGCCTCAAGGCAGGGTGGAATCCCATTCAGGAGGGACTGGAAACCGGAGAAATCGACTGTGCCTTTGTACTGGCACCCATTGCCATGGACCTGTTTGCCTACGATTCTCCCATCCGCCTGGTATTGTTTGCCCACAAGAACGGCAGTACCTTTGTCAGATCCCGCCACTATGACCACCGATTTGATTCTCTCCAGAGTTTCTACAAATACAAAGTGGTGGATATCCCCCATAAAATGTCCATTCACCACATGCTGGCCCATAAATTTCTCAAGGAACTGGGGCTGAAACCAGGAGTTCCCGGTAAAAAAGCCATCAACGTAAGGTTCGAGGTGGTACCCCCTGTGAAAATGCCCGAGATCATGAAGGAAAATGAAGATGTGGCAGGGTTTATGGTGGCTGAGCCTGTTGCCACCAAAGCCATTGCCGCCCAGGTGGGGAATCTGGAATTTTATTCCGCCAGCCGCTGGGATAACCATCCCTGCTGCGTTGTTGCCATGCAGGAAGATTTCATCCAGCAGCATCCTGATGCGGCCCGGGAATTTGTATCCCTGCTGGTGGAAACCGGTGAATACATTGAAGATGACAAAAGCCGTGCCGCCGGCATTGCAGTTGATTTTTTAGACCCACAGGGTACCCTGGGACTTAACCCGGAGGTATTGAAAAATGTGTTTTCCCAACCCCAGGCCATACGGTGGGACGGCCTTTATCCCGAGGCCGCAGACCTGGACAAAATTCAACGGTATATGCATGATGTAATGGACATCGGCAAAATCATTGATCTGGAAAAATTTATTGAAACCAGTTTTGCCAATACCGCCTACAACATTTAGATGCAAGGAGTCACATCCATGAAAATCACTGATCCGCAAGTCATTAAAACCGGCGAAAATGATCTGATTGCATCCGTACAAAAAAATCTTGATCAGGATATCATAAAAAAAATCATAGCCGATCGAATGGCCGGGACAAACCTTGTAGCAAAGGGTGGACAGATTGTGGTCCATGACAACCAGGTTGCATTTCGCATGGATTTTGATCTGCAGGTAAGCGGCAGCCTTTTGTTTGACCGGCAGGGCAATTATATTCCCGATGGTCCGGAACCGAAACCAGCGCAAAATGATTCGGAGGCTGATCTGGAAGCACTGGAGGGAAATGACCTTGATGCAGCACAGCCGGATGCTGCCGAAGATCTGGCTCTGACCGATCTTGACCGGGATACCCAAAACGATTCTGAAACCGCCTCCCTGACTGAGCAGGATCCTCATCTGCCGAATGCACCTATAGAGACACCCGACGATAATGATCTGGATACCGCTGATCTGGAAACTTCTGATCTGGAAACTTCTGATCTGGAAACTTCTGATCTGGAAACTTCTGATCTGGAAACTTCTGATCTGGATACCGCTGATCTGGCGGATGAAGATCTGAGCAATGAAGAACTGACAGGTGAAAATGTGACAGGGACAGCGCTTGATGACGACGATCTGGAATTTGGCAGCCTGGATCTGGAGGAAAACAATGATACCGACCAGGATGACATGCTGGATGAAGACATAAACGATATTTTACAAGAAAGCCGTGAATTCTGGGAGCAAAAAAAAGACCTGTAAAACGATACAAACACCTGTCAGGCAGTGATGCGTCTGACAGGTGTTTGTACTTCAAAACGCTGACAAAATGATCAGATTATTCTACACACGCAACTGGACTTCAGCCATGATGCCCGCTGAATCAAACAGCTCCAGTTGCGTTACACAATATATAGTGAATTAATATCTGTAATGGTCTGACTTGAACGGACCATTCATGGAAATGCCCAGATAATCAGCCTGTTCTTTGGTCAGTTTGGTCAAAGACACGGACAGATTTTTCAAATGCAGCCGTGCCACTTCCTCGTCCAGCTCCTTGGGCAGGGTATATACCTTTTTCTCCAGTTTTTCCGAAGCCAGCTTGATCTGGGCCATGGTCTGGTTGGAAAAGCTGTTGCTCATGACGAAACTGGGATGACCAGTGGCACATCCGAGATTCACCAGGCGGCCTTCGGCCAGGACGATCACGGAGCGGCCTGATCGCCTTTGATGACATGGTAATTACCGGTGGCGGTCACAAAGATATCACCCCGGGAAGCAGCCTGTTCCATGGTCACCACTTCAAAACCTTCCATGGCTGCCTGCAAAGCGCAGATGGGATCGATTTCCGTGATCAGAACAATGGCCCCATACCCTTTCATGGAGGCGGCACAGCCTTTTCCCACATCCCCGTATCCGGCAATCACCACGGTTTTGCCGGCAAGCATCACATCCGTGGCCCGTTTGATACCGTCAGCAAGTGATTCTCTGCACCCGTAAAGGTTATCGAATTTGGACTTGGTCACCGAATCATTGACATTGATGGCCGGAAACAACAGTTCGTTTTTGGCGGCCAGCTGGTACAGCCGGTGGACACCTGTGGTGGTTTCCTCTGACACCCCTTTGATGGCATCGGCAATGCGGCTCCATTTTTCCGGATCCTTTGCCCGGGATGCCCGCAGGCGGTCCATGAGGCAGCGCTCATCTTCGCTGTGGGTGGGCTGGGACAAGAGTGCGGGATCTTTTTCCACTTTTACGCCCTGGTGTACATACAAGGTGGCATCACCCCCATCATCAACAATCAGGTCCGGGCCGGAGCCATCGGGCCAGAGCAGGGCCTGTTCCGTACACCACCAGAACTCTTCCAGGGTTTCACCTTTCCAGGCAAACACCGCAGCAGTTCCTTTTTTTGCAATGGCGGCAGCGGCATGGTCCTGGGTGGAAAAAATATTACAGGAAGCCCACCGGATATCGGCTCCCAGTTCATACAGGGTGTCAATGAGCATGGCGGTCTGGATGGTCATGTGCAGGCTGCCCATAATTTTCAACCCATTAAGAGGCTTGTCCGGGCCGTATTTCTCCCGGATAGCCATGAGGCCCGGCATCTCTTTTTCAGACAACTGCATGTCTTTGAGCCCTTCTTCGGCAAGATTGATATCCTTGACCTTATGTTTTACTGTTAAATCAAGTTCTATGTAAGATGGATCTTTTGTTTGCTGCAACATTGTTACACTCCTTGGGATTGCTTATGGTTTCTACATATAATGGGTGGTTGCTTTTGAATAACACCCCTGCCCTGACGGGCACAACAAAAAATGAAAGCTGTTAGCTGTTAGCGTTTAGCTGTTATCTGATGACTGAGAACTGACGGCTGAAGGCTTTCATATAAAAACGGCTGCCTGAGCCGGGTATTTTCCAGGTTCTGGAAGGCTTCCCTGGCGAAATATGTACTTAGAGCCCGGCCAGTTCCAGAATCTGATCCGCCTTATCTGTTCTTTCCCAGGTAAAATCAGGATCTTTCCGCCCGAAATGGCCGTATGCAGAAGTTTTCCGATATATGGGCCGCAACAGGTCAAGGGTTTCAATAATGGCGGCCGGTCTCAGGTCAAACACCTGTCTGACGATTTCCACCGCCTTTTTCTCAGGAATTTTACCGGTACCCATGAAATCCACCATCAAAGAAACCGGTTCTGCCACACCAATGGCATAGGCTACCTGGATTTCACATTTATCGGCAATGCCGGATGCCACCAGGTTTTTGGCCACATACCGTCCCATATAGGAAGCGCTTCTGTCCACCTTGGAAGGGTCTTTTCCGGAAAAACAACCACCACCGTGGCTGCCCTGGCCCCCGTAGGTGTCCACGATAATTTTACGCCCGGTCAGACCGCAGTCTCCCATGGGCCCGCCGATCACAAACCGGCCTGTGGGATTGACAAAAAACCGGGTATCCCCGTCTATCATCTCCGTTGGAATGATTTTCCGGATGACTTCCTTGACCACCGCATCTTTGAGTTCTTCATAGGTCACATCATTGGTATGCTGGGTGGAAACCACCACCGCATCCACCCGCTCGGGCTTGCCGTTTCTGTATTCAATGGTTACCTGGGATTTGCCGTCGGGCCGCAGAAAATCCAGGGCTCCGTTTTTGCGAACCTGGGTTAAGCGCTTGGTGAGTTTGTGGGCAAACAGGATGGGCATGGGCATAAGTTCTTCGGTCTCATTGGTGGCAAAACCGAACATCAGGCCCTGGTCCCCGGCCCCCTGTTCCTTGTACAGACCAGCCCCTTCGTTCACTCCCTGGGCAATGTCTGCGGACTGATGATCAATGCTGATAATAACAGAGCAGGTCTGCCAGTCAAACCCCATGGTGGATGAATTGTAGCCAATATTTTTTATGGTATTTCTCACCACCTCGGGAATATCCACATAGCACGTTGTGGTAATTTCTCCAGCCACCATGGCAAGGCCTGTGGTCACCAGGGTTTCACAGGCAACCCTGCAGCGTTTATCTTCTGCCATCATGGCATCCAGGATGCTGTCAGATATGGCGTCTGCCACTTTATCGGGATGGCCTTCGGTTACGGATTCTGATGTAAATAAAAATGATGGTTTTTCTGACATTTCATGCTCCTTTTTAGAATGTGATAAAAATTGTAATGTCATGTGTGCATTTGTTTCACAGTCACGATGTATGGCTTCATTTTTACCTGATCAACCTCCATTTGTCAATAGCTTGCCAGGAATATATCAAGATATGTTCATATTTTGCTAAGAATATGAGAAAGGCCTTGACAATGTCCGGGAATTTTCTATGCTTACCCAAACACCCTAACCATTTGGAGACCTACATTATGACAGAACAATACAACCAGCGAATTACCGGTATCGGATCCGCCCTGGTGGAAGGCGGGATGACCCTGGTGGAGGCGGCTGATATTGACAATATCCTGTCAAAAACCGATGAAGAACCGGTTGTCGTTCCCGGGGGGGCTGCCTGCAACACCATCATCGGTGTCGGCCGCCTGGGAGGCACTGCCCGGTTCATCGGAAGAAGGGGAGAGGACAACTTCGGTATCCTGTTTGAAGATGCGCTCAGATCCGCCCGGGTGGAGCCAAAGCTGACCCTGTCACCCTCCCCCACCGGCAGTGTAATCTCCGTGGTCACCCCGGATGCCCAGCGGTCCATGTTCACTTTTCTGGGGGCATCCACAGAAATGGATCCCGCAAGGATTACCCCGGGACTGTTTGCCGATACCGCCATTTCCGTTATTGAAGGCTACCTGCTGTTTCATCCGGAACTGATGATAACCTCGGTGCAGGCCGCCAAAGAAGCCGGATCAATGATTGCCCTGGACCTGGCAAGTTTTGAAGTGGTGAATGCCTGCCGCGGGATACTCAAAGATGTAATACGCAATTATGTGGACATTCTCATTGCCAATGAGGATGAGGCAGCAGCCTATACCGGCCATACAGATGAAACCAAAGCCATTGCCGAACTGTCCCGGGATGTTACCTATGCGGTGTTGAAGCTGGGCAAAAGAGGCAGCTGTGTATCATTTAATGGGGCAACCACCCGAATCGATCCCGTTTTTGGATCTTCTGCAGTGGATACCACCGGTGCCGGAGATCTATGGGCAGCCGGGTTTCTTTTTGGCATTGCCAATGGTTTTTCCATTGAAAAAAGCGGGGCCTTGGCATCAGCGTGCGGATACGAAGTCTGCCAGGTGGTGGGTGCCCACATCCCGAAACGGGGCTGGCAGCGTATCCGCGACTTGATCTAAACTGATGGATTTTTGTTTGCCGATACAGGGCCGCTTTTTTCTTTGTATTCAAACACCTGCTTGTACACCTCTTTGTAGTGTGTAACAAAGGAAAAATCAATTCCCTCTTTGATATGCTCAGGCAGTTTTTCAAATTCACTGATACACCCTTCGGGCAGGATGATCTCATTGATGCCGGATCTTCTGGCAGCAATAATCTTTTCCTTGATCCCTCCCACAGGCAACACCTTGCCTGTGAGGGTGATCTCACCGGTCATTGCCAGAGGTCTGCTGATCACTTTTTTCCGGGCCAGGGAAACAAGGGCCGTGGTAATGGTGATACCGGCACTGGGGCCGTCTTTGGGTGTGGCACCTTCGGGTACATGCAGATGGATAAAGGCGTCATCAAAATAAGCAGCATCAATTCCAAAGTCTTTGGCATTGGCCCGCACATGGGACAGAGCAATAGAAGCAGATTCCTGCATTACCTCCCCCAGTTTTCCGGTCAGCTTGATGCCCGAGCCTTTTTCATGCACCTTCACCGCCTCCATGGACAAGGTAACCCCGCCCATGGAAGTCCAGGCAAGACCTGTGGCAATGCCCACCCCCTGCATCTGTTTTTCCGTTTTAAAGACCGGAAGACCCAAAAATTTTTCCAGAGATTTAATGGTCACCCGGACCCGTTGGTTTTCCCCTTTTAAAATCGTAACAATGCTTTTGCGGATGATTTTGTTGAGCAGTTTTTCCAGATTCCGCACCCCGGCTTCTCTGGCGTATCCTTCAATCAGATGGCGGATGGTGGGATCGGTGATGGTAATGGTGGTGGCGGCCACTTTATTGCGCTTGAGCAGCTTGGGCCACAAATGTTTTCGGGCGATTTCTATTTTTTCCTGGGTAATATAACCGGACAGGTTGATTCTGTCCATGCGGTCCAGCAGCGGGCCGGGAATGGAGTCCAGGGTATTGGCGGTACAGATGAACAATACTTTGGACAAATCAATACGC
>JAIVHE010000183.1 GCA_020201255.1 Desulfobacteraceae bacterium | reverse complement strand
CAAAGGCCGACGGCATGGCCGGGGTCCATTCCCAGATCCTTCCAGACATCATCCACCTGGTCTTCTGTAATGCCGACAATGGCGATCCTGGCCGCGCTGGTGATTTTCAGGGCCTGGACATCATATTTTTCAGCGACCCCGGCAAGGGTTCTCAATTGATCCGGGGTGACAATACCACAGGGGATATGGGGTGCAATGGCATAGGTTGCATTCTCTTTGCCTTTCTGGCGGATAACGCCTTTTTCACCATCTTTCAACATATAATTCAAGCCTCCTTTTGCTTTTTTTTTCGCATCGTTGGTGTTTGCGTGCCAAAAACATTCAGCGTGTATGGTGTTTTATGATGCAAAATGCCCTGTGTGTCAAGGAAATCAGAAATTTACCAGGTACTGTCAATTGACGGACAGATACCCAAAAATATCCGGCATTTTCTCTGATGGCAATATTGGTCTTATCCGTTTGATTTTTTTTGGGAAATGATCCGCAGCTTTCGCCACAGGGCGGCACGGCTGATCCCCAGAATTTCAGCAGCCTTTGTTTTGTTGTTTTGTGTCACCTCAAGGGCGGTGAGAATATGATGTTGCTCGAGTTCATGAAGGGTGAGAAATGACTTGTCCGCGGCCATATGGCCTGCCATGGATATCTGGTTTCCGGCGGGCTGTTTTTCTGCCGTCTGCTGCAGGCGCCGGGGAAGGTGTTGCGGACCCAGAATATCACTTTCCGCAAGGATCACGGCACTTTCAATGATGTGCCGCAGTTCCCTGATATTTCCGGGAAAGGTGTATGCCTCAAAAATAGCATATACATCATCGGAAATGGCGGTGATCGGTTTTTGAAAGGCCCGGTTGAAATGATCCAGAAAATACCGGCACAACATGGGGATATCTTCTGTGCGGTCCCGCAGGGCAGGCATTTCAAGTTCAATGGCCCCGATGCGCTGGTACAACTCTTTGCTGAAACTGCCCCGGGTGACCTTTGTTTCAAGGTCTTTCTGGGTTGACACGATAAACCGGATATCCATATCAGCCGGTTTTTGCTGCAGTATCTGCAGCATATCCTGCTGGGTGGCAAGGGGCATGTTCTCCATATGGTCCAGCAGGATGGTACCGCTGAATAAGCATTTGTTTTTTGTGTCTTGTTCCGGCTGCGGGGTGACAGATGCCACCAGTTCCGTAAAAGAAAAATCTTTGCTGAAACACCCGCAGTCAAAGGCCAGAAACCGCTGGTTTTTCCGGTGGCCCAGCCAATGGATGGTCCTGGCAGCCAGTTCCTTGCCGGTGCCGGTTTCTCCGGTAATCGATCCGGGTCTTTTTGGCGATATCAAGGGCTTTGATGCCCGAAGATGCCTTTATGGCTTCAAAACCCAGCAGGGATATCCGCTGGGCCATGGAATTGAGCAGCCGTTCTTCATCATCCACCAGCAGAATATATTTTTGGTTGGTACTCATTTGTTTCCAGTATATACATCAAAATGGAAAAATCCCATATTAAATTCCATAGAACAGATAAATCATCAACAGTTCCACGGTGAGGAAAATAAATGTCATAACAATGCCCGCTTTTGCATAGTCCACGGTTCGGTAGCCTCCGGGCCGCATCACCAGGGCGTTCACCTGGTGTGTGGGCAGAATAAAGCTGTTGGATGCGGAAAGGCCGACAACCAGGGCCGCCATTCTCGGGTCGGCCCCGGCCATCATCGCCATGTTCATGCAAAGGGGAACCAGCAGCACGGTTGCACCGACATTGGAAATGACCAGCGTAAAAAAGGTGGTCATGATACCGATCACCGCCAGCAGGACAATCGGGGCAGGTGTTCCCACAAAACCCAGTACCCCCTCTGCAATGAAGGCGGCTGTGCCGCTTTTTTCAAATGCAATACCCAGCGGAATCAGCCCGCCGAGAAGAAAGACCGTCATCCAGTCCACGGCCCCGTATGCCTCATCAATTGTCAGAACCCCTGTGATGATCATACCCAGCGCCCCTGACATCAATGCCACAGCCAGAGCGGTATCAAAGAAAATGACCTGAAAAAGGGCAATGGCAAGCCAGAAAACGGCAAACACCGCTTTCTGGGGACGCAGAATTTCTCCTTCCAGCGGGGATGCAAACACCAGGGCCCGTGGTTTCGGCTTATTGTTGAGAATATGGAATTTGTCCCATGGCCCCTGGAGCAGCAGGGTGTCTCCCTTGCTCAGGGGAATATAGGTCAGGCCGCTGTAAAATTTTTTGTTGTCTTTGAACAGAACCAGGGGATTGAGCTGATAATGTTCCTTGAAACTCACTTCATTCAATGTCTTGCCGATCAGATCGGATCTGGGAGAAACAACTGCTTCCGCCACCCCGGCATTTGTATTGGCAAGGGTATCGGCAAAGGTTTCCAGGGTCTCTTTCATCTGCCAGCCGTATTCTTTGGCCAGCTTTTCAATGTTTTCCCGTTTGCCGGCAACCGCAACATCACAATGGGGAGAAATGGTTTCATTGCTGCGGGGAACATGATTGACCGCCTTGACGGAAGGGGAACTGATCCCGATCACCGTGACCAGAAACTTTGCTCTGACAGTCAATTCCTCCAGGGTTCCTGTGACACCGGTCTCAGGCACATGCAGTTCCACAATACTGCCGACTCCCTGGTATTCTCTGATCAGCATTTCAGATGCCCCTTTACTGAACTGTCCGGTCTGCGCAGGCAGAACAAATTTGCCGAAAACCACAAAATACAGCAGCGCTGACGCAACCAGGGCAAGTCCGATTGGTGTCTGGGTAAAAAGCCCGAAAGGTGCCAGTTTTTCTCCGCCGATCACCATCAGGTCATTTAACAAAATGGTGGGACTTGCCCCGACCAGGGTGATGGTGCCGCCGATAATGGCACAGAATGCCATGGGCATCAGCACTCTGGATGTGGGGATTCCCAGGCGTTTGGATATTCTCTGGGTGACGGGCAGAAACAATGCGGCAGCCCCGATATTCTGCAGCAAACTGGAAATCACGGCCACGGAACCGGAAATAAACAAAATAATCCTGTTTTCACTTTTACCGGCAAGGGCCATGATCGGCTTTGCCACATTGTTCATCACCCCTGTTTTATCAAGGCCCGCGCCGATGATAATCACAGCGATGATGGAAACCACCGCGTTGCTGGAAAGGCCTGAAAAGGCTTCCTTTGGTGTCACCAGACTCATCAGGGGAAGCAGGACCATCATCATGATTCCCACAACATCAACCCGGACCCATTCGAAAACAAACAAACAGATCACGAAAACCAGTACGATCATTGTCAATATCATATCAGGTGTCATGTAAACAATTCTCCGTTCAAAAATTATCATCCATCATAATTGAAAAATTTTTATCATTTTTTTTGACCGCCGCTATTTTTTGTTCCGGAAAAAATAACACAACACGGCGGATACACAGATCAATGCGATGCTGAAAACAAACCGGGTACTCATACTTTCCTCCTTCAATCAATGGCATAGACACAAAACGTCTGGGCAATGACCGGCGCTTTTTCCTCGGCTGATCCCAGGCTGCTCAGAATTTTTCTAAAAAACCCCCAGAAACTTCCCATATCCTCTTTTTCAAAATAAACAGATTCCAGTGCTTCAGTTGCTTCCTTGAGTTTTGCATCCCCGTGACCGGTGAGCAGGGAGCTGGATATGGTGCTGTCAATTTCTTTCACCCTGGCAATCAGATCAAGGCCATCCATATCGGGCAGCCGCTGGTCGATAATTGCCAGATGAACCGTTTTTGTCTGCAAAAGTTCAAGGGCTGCTTTACCATCTAAAGCAGTGAACGGTTCATGGCCCTGGAGTCTGATTCTGTCAGCCAAAGCATTCAAAAATCTGGGATTATCATCCACCAGCAATATGTGAATATCCTCCCGGGTGCGGGTTTCTTGATGACTTCCGGCTTTGGGCTTCCCTTTTGCCATGCCGGCCGGATTTTCCGTGATGATATATTCAGGCTTGCCGTAATCCTTTATGACAGCGTCAATGGCGGTATCAATATCGGAATAATG
>JAIVHE010000182.1 GCA_020201255.1 Desulfobacteraceae bacterium | reverse complement strand
CTTTGATTCCGGTTTCCACCATGTGCTGGACATCAGGCAGTCCATTATCCACTGCGATGCACACAGGATAACCTGATAAACCAGCGCCGATTTCCCACTGCTCCTGATTTACCACGACAGCGATGTCATCGATCCCGCTATAAAGAATATTGTCTATACAAACATGTATTTTCGGTAATTTTGTATCAGAATTTGTACCGGAAAATACCGCATTTGCTGTCCCTGTTTTTTTCAGGGTATGACTTGCCAATACAACAACCCCTACTGAATTATGCATCCTGTTCCTCCTTTTTGCCGGTTACACTTCATTTTACGCAATGATCCACCGGGTAATGATCCACCAGGGTCCGGAAAGGACATAATGCTTCTTCTTTCCAGATCCCGGCTGCTTTTCCAGCAGGCTCATGATTTTTTTTATTTTCTTCTGTTTCCAACCGGACTTCAATCAGGTGAATACTGTATTTTGCTGAACAAAGATATGTAGAAGACAGGATGCTTTTTCAAAAAACTGTACACAAATCAGTAAGACACCATTTTTCGGAATCTGTTCTCATGAATAATTTGGATGGATTTTTCCTTGCAAAGCAGGCCTCGTCTGCGACTTACAACCGTAACAAAAAATGTATTGAAGAGCTTTGTGAAAGAATGGCGTTGATTACCAGGCTTTTTGAACATTTATTCCGGGCATTGGAAAGTGTTTGATGTTCAGAGTATATATACGACCTCCCGTTTGAATTACTGTTGCAGCAAGAATTGCATCATTAACATCAATTCCATGGCTTGGATTCCATTTTCGGTATAATATTCCTGCATTATCGACGATTTCTTGATCTACTGATCTTGTTTTAATCTGGGATAAAAACAACTTTGTATCTTGTTCCTCTTCTGGCTTCATAAAGAAAACGACTTCTGCACGTTGTATAGCTCCAGTATAAAGGTCATAATGTTCTTCATCTCGAAGCTGTAACAACAAATTTCTGGCCTTCTGTTCCCCTCGTAGGTGCCAGATCAAAACATCAGAATCAATATATGCTCTCATTGATGGTGCCTTTTCATGGATTTATTAAATGCAGAGCGCGCTTTTGAAACACTTTCTTGTACGGTCTCACTCCTTTTCCAAGCGCCACACGTTTTATCAAAAATATTGATTTTTTTCTCTAACCCTTTCTGTTCTGAGTAGTGTTTTATTGCTGCTTCAATAATTGCCTTTTTAGTCGTATTAAGTTCATTGGCCAAAATGCCGACTTGTTGAATAATAGCTTCATCTACCCTTGCTGACAAAATTTTGTCCATAGCAACCTCGCTAAAAAAACGTTTACAATCAAACGTAAGATTACCATGCTTGCGTTTTAAGTTCAAGAAGTTCGGAAAATATTCTTTAACATTGCCCGGAATCTGTTCTCATGAATAATCTGGATGGATTTTTCCTTTTCAGCTTCGGCCAGTTTGCTGCCGGGATTTGCGCCCACCACCAGGTAATCGGTCTGGCTGCTGATGCTGGAAGTAGCCCTTGCGCCCTGCTCTTGCACTTTTCTGTGGGCCTGGGAACGGGTATATTTTTCCAGTTGCCCTGTAAAAACAAAGGTAAGACCGGTAAGGGAACCCTCTTTTTTTCGGGGCATATCCGCAACCACAATCCCCTGGTCAAACAGGCAGAGCCTGCACTGTCTTATTTCCAAGATGCGCGATATTCATGGCCGGTCTTGACGCGTAGTGGTGAATGGACCCTTCAAGCTGGGCAAAGCAGGCCAGACCACCCGAGCAATAATGGTGTGCCCCGTCCCGTTATACCCCGGACCCGCAAACCGGACATTGCCGGGGCATTGTAAAGGGTTCGGACCGGGATATTCCGCTTTCTTTTATCCGTTCCACTACCGAAAGAAGGAGTATTCTTGTTTTTTCGGAGCCTGAGCGGCAGTGCACCGATGGTCTTGAGATTTTCGGTGATGTCTTCTCCGGTTTCACCATCCCCGCGGGTGGCGCCGTATTCCAGGAAGCCGTCCCGATAAACCACTTCCACGGAAAGACCGTCGAATTTGGGCTCCATGACATACCAGTTTTTTTCTGAAGAGATATGGTCTGCCATCGTGTCATGAAATTTGGCCACCTGCTCCTGCTCTTTTGCCTCTTTTCCGGAAAGCACTTCCAAGCGCTTGAAATCCGTATCCGGGTCATGTTTGAAATCCATTTCGTACCTGCCTTTGCGGCCTTCACACATTATACGATCAAGGGAACAAATGCGTATTGTTCCTGTGTAAACTGGGTTTTTACCCTGCCGTTTGTTTTGCGCATAACCATCATAGGCCCCCTTTGATAGGGGCAGATAAAAATGCCGTTCTCTTTCAAGAGCTGGTCCGCCAGGTTTTCTATTTTGCTGACATTATCAGGGCTTACACCGGCTGTGGCAATTATCCGGTCATTCGTTCCATGGGGGTTCTCGAATATGTTTTCATGGATAATTTCCAGCCGGCTGAACCTTTCACCGGCATCGATATTTTTTTTGATTATCTCAAGGTTTTCCCTTGCCAGTTCGACCAGTTCCGGGACTATTTCAGCACTGGTCACTTTTCCCGGATACACAAGATAGGCAATCAGGCAGGCATTCCATCCACTCCCGAAACCGATTTCCAGCACGTCATGCCCGGGGGAAAGTTCTGCCAGCATCAGTACCCTGGCCACGGTGGAGGGCTGGCTGATCGTCTGTCCATGGCCTATGGACAATGC
>JAIVHE010000181.1 GCA_020201255.1 Desulfobacteraceae bacterium | reverse complement strand
ATATAATGTCACAATCAATGTATTGACAAAAAATGCCGTGGGACCCACAAGCTTTGACCAGTAGACCGCACCGATGGTTTTGGGGATGATTTCAGAAAGAAAAAGGATCATCAGGGTCATGGCCGCGGAGAATGCACCGAACCAGGCGCTTCCAAACACAAGCGTTGCCTTTGCCCCGGCCCCGACAGCCCCGACGGTATGGGCAATGGTATTCAAGGTTAATATGGCTGCCAGGGATTTGTCCACGTTGTCCTGTTTCAGGCGCTGTAACAGGGCAGCCTGCCCGGGTTGTTTGTTTTTCAGGCCTTCAATATAGGAGGGAGTGATGCTCAAAAGAACCGCCTCCGCCACTGAGCACAGAAAGGAAAAAACCAGTGCCAGCACCACATAGATGATCAATGCCGTGACATCTTCCGGATTGGGTCCGACCTTTCCGGGGATGTGTGAAAGATCGGTACCACCGGCACTTCCCATGGCAGCCATTACCAGAAAACAGACAAAAAGGGCGTGTACACCTGTTTTTTTCACTTGTTGAAATCCCTGATCGTTATTATTATAATCATGTAACTGCACCACCTGTAACCATACCATTTGCTGTGTCTTGTGCAAGAAAAAAACATCTTTGGATAAGACACAATTTTTGTAAAGCCTTCCATTGTCTGTAATACTATTTATAATATGGTTATAAAAGCTGCGCAGCAGTCATGCTGACAGCCTGTATGTTCACGACAATCAAGACAAGGAGAAGACCCATGGAAATCAAACTGGACAAACACAGACACCATCATGACCATGACCACACACACGACCATGACCATACCCATCCCCATGACGGCAAAACCCACAGCCATGGCCATGAACATTCCCATGCCCATGGTCATGAGCACCACCATACCCATGGTGCGGATGATGCAGCCCATGATCATGACAGCCACGACCATGAGGGCCATGACCACGACCATCCCGGACATGAAACGGAGCCTTCATGATATCCACGCTATGGTTGAGATTTTATAGTCTGGACTTCCAATGGAGATGATTCCAACAGGAGATCTGCCATGAAACTCAATTGGTTGAATCTGGAATTCGAGACATCTTCAGATAATCTGGAGAACCGTTTCCGGGAGAAATATTTTTCCTCAAACCTCAGGCACCTTAGAAACTGTCACTTATACACGATCGCTTTTTATGCGGCGGCCGGATATATTGATTACCTTTTTTTCAAAGAAGATTTGTTCTGGCTTTTTTTGATTCGATTTTTAATCGTGATCCCCATTTTTATCACTGGATTCTTTTTTTCATTCTCACGCTACTATAAGAAATCGTGGCAGTTGATTTCTCTTTTCTATGTTCTATTGACAGGATTCAGTTTTATCGCATCCATGGTCATCGGAGACCCGCCCAAAGCGTATGACTATTATCTGGGGATCTTCTTTTGCATGGTTTTTGGATACACCTTTATCCGATTACGCTTTATATACGCTGCGATATCCGGGATGGTTCTGCTCACCGCCTATTTGCTTGTTTCCAAATTGATTATTGATCTGCCGGACTATTATTTATTCTTGAGTACATTCTACCTGATGCTTATCAACTTTCTGGGCATGATAATTTCAAGGCATTCTGAAATTAGCGCAAGAAAGGATTTTCATCTGGAATATGTGCTGTTAAAGGCAAGAGAGGAAATTGTTGATCTGAACAATACCCTTGATGAAAGGATAAAGGAACGGACCCAAGCCCTCATTGAGGCAAACAAGGATTTAAGAAACGAAATTTCTGATCGCAAGCGCATTGAAAGAAAATTGAGGGAAACACAGAATACTTTTACAGTGCTTTTCAATGAAGCACCTGATCCTATCTTTATTATCAACATGGAAGATAAAATCCTGGATGCCAATATCGCCGCTTGTCAAATGCTGGGCTATACACCGGATGAGTATACGCAGATGTCTGTTCTTGAACTGCAGGCACCGGAAGTCAGAACGACTCAATCCGGGATAATAAAAAAGGAGTTGTTAAAAGGAGAACTGTTTGAAAGCATGGATATCCACAAAGATGGAACCCGTATCCCCGTAGAAATAAACAACCACAGAACCATTATAAACGGCAAGGAGATCGTGTTGTCCGTCGTAAGGGATATTACAAAACGAAAAGAGATAGAAGAAACCTTTAAAAAACTGCAGGCCCAGCTCCTCCAGGCCCAGAAAATGGAATCCGTGGGCCGTCTGGCCGGAGGGGTAGCCCATGACTTCAACAATATGCTGAGCGTTATTTTGGGGCATACGGAACTGGCCCTGTTGCGAACAGATGACAAACAAAAACTGTGTTCCGACCTGAATGAAATTCAAAAAGCAGCAAAACGCTCGGCTAATATCACAAAGCAGCTGCTTGCTTTTGCCAGAAAGCAGACCATTTCACCCAGACAGCTGGATTTGAATGATACTGTGGAGAGTATGCTCAATATGCTGCGGCGGCTCATCGGAGAAGACATCGACCTTGTCTGGCAGCCTGCAGCCCATCTGTGGTCCGTGAAAATGGACCCGACCCAGATCGACCAGATCCTTGCCAATCTTTGTGTGAATGCCAGGGATGCCATTTCCGGAGTGGGCAAACTCACCATTGAAACCGGAAGAAAAACATTTGATGAAGAATACTGCAACGAACACGCTGGCTTTATCCCTGGTGATTTTGTGCTGCTGGCAGTCAGCGACAATGGCTGCGGTATGGACAAAGATACCCTGGACAAGCTGTTCGAACCGTTTTTTACCACCAAGGAAGTGGGCAAAGGCACGGGCCTGGGTCTTGCCACCATTTATGGTATTGTTAAACAGAACAATGGATTCATCAATGTTTACAGTGAACCGGATCAGGGTTCCTCCTTCAAAATTTACCTGCCCCGGTTGGTTACCGATGAAGACATAGACAAGGCAGCTCCTGAGAAAAAAGCCGCTGCCGGGGGCACTGAAACCATTCTGCTGGTGGAAGATGAACCCACCATTTTACGAATGACCCGCATGATGCTGGAAAGGAAGGGTTATTCCGTTCTGTCCGCAGCCACACCTGTTGAGGCGGTAGACCTGGCCAAAACCCATGCAGATAAAATCCATCTGCTAATGACGGATGTAATCATGCCGGAAATGAACGGCCGGGACTTGGCTGGACAGATCACTGCGCGTTACCCTGATATAGGACTGCTGTTCATGTCTGGATATACATCCAATGTTATTGCTCATCACGGGGTGCTGGATGACGGAGTGGCATTTATCCAGAAGCCGTTTTCAATGGCGGAGATGACGGCGAAGGTTCGAGAGGTTTTGGATATGACCTCGGATAGAAATCAATAATATCCCATGGCTGAATTTTTCCCAAGTCATTTGATAAAGAATACCATTCAAAAGCTGCTATTGTCGGTATAATTAATTTTCAAAGGGTTTTTCTGATCGATTTTGTGGGTTTCCCTCATTGACAGAATTATACCACTAATAAAGGGTGTTGAAATCGACCACTTCTTTTGCAATAAAATCAGTAGGTTATTCTCAAAAGCTTTGTTTTTATATAACATACTGATTTTAAAATAGATAATAGTCAAAATGTGACCTCGATTTCAACACCCTTTAATATAAATACGAAATAAAAAATTATTCGTATCATGTCCAAAAGGACTCTTCGCTGATGCCGGATAATTTAATCGGTGCAGGACTTAGGTTC
>JAIVHE010000180.1:4364-6759 GCA_020201255.1 Desulfobacteraceae bacterium | reverse complement strand
CGTCAGACGCTCCGGTTTTTTTCTCCAGGATGTCCCGGGCCAGTTTACGGTTAACATCCCAGACAGGCCCGCGGATCCTGGGCAGTTCCGGCGTTACCCAGAACAGTCGGTAGGTCATGCCGCAGGTGGGACATGAGATCTCTTTGCTGCCCGGGGACGGAGACAGCCGGCCCATGCAGCTGGGATTGTGGCACCTTACCTTGCCGAAGGTTCGGGTGCTGCGAAGCGATTCAGAGGATGAAACCCTTTGTTGTTCAGCCATGGTATACTCCTTGACAAATGGTTGGAACAAATTTTTATCCAGACCCTTAAAAAACGGTATACACCGTTTTAAGTTCATTATAATGAATTTTTATACCAGGAAATAATGAAAAGTCAACTATTTTTTTTAAGAATTATCCTTATATATCTGGTAAGTTATTTTTTAGTTTGACATATTTTTGGTTTCAGGGTAAACATATTTTACACATTATTTGTTCGCCATATTGAACAGTTCAGGCAACCTTGAAACCATAAAGAGACCGTATATGAAACTTCGGAGAGACCATTTATCCATTGATCCGGAAAAATGCACCGGATGCCGGCGGTGCATGATTGCCTGTGCCATGAAGCACCACAACCGCATAGACCCGAACCTTTCATGCGTGGAAGTGATCCGTTTCGCCCCACAGGATCTTGAGGTACCGGTGATCTGCCTGGCCTGTGAAACCGCTCCCTGCATCAAGGTGTGCCCCATGAACGCAAGGCTCCGGCAGGCCAACGGCACCGTGATCACAGACACACAGGTCTGCATCGGATGCCGGGCTTGTGTGTACATCTGCCCGGTGGGCAGTCCGCGCATCAACCCCGCCACCGGTCAGACCATGACCTGCAATATGTGTGCGGATGAACCTGAACCCTGGTGTGTGGCAGCCTGCCGCCAGGAAAAAGCGTTGACCCTGTGCACCGACGGTACCGCATCAAAACCTGCGGCACGGCGAGCCGCTGCCCGTTCCCGTGCGGGTTTTGGCAAGCATCCCTAAACACCATCCGGCAGCATGATGTATCCGGTCCCAGATCCAAAGGCCCTGACACTCCTGATGCAGCATACTGTTGGGAAATGAATATTTTGTCATCTGAATGTAAACTGCACAGGTTGTATGCACAGCCTGATTATATGACACCATAAGAAAGGCATAGATTCCATGAAACTGGTCATCATCGGAAACGGCATTGCCGGCAACCAGGTGGCGTTTGATGTCCGCAAAAAAGACAGGCACGCAAACATTACCATTCTTTCCGCAGAAACCGTCCCGGAATACGATCCCTGCTCTCTGCCCTATTTTCTCGGGGGAGAATGCAGCAGAACAGACATTTTCCGGAAAACCCCGGAGGATTACACTACCCACAACATCGACCTGGTGTATGACAGCAAAGTGGTGTCCATTGACCCGGAAACCAAAACCGTCGCCACCCATGCCGGCAGGCAGATCAGCTATGACAAGCTGGTGCTGGCCCATGGGGGCGACCTGTTTATCCCCCCCATTCCCGGCATTGACAACCCTGGTGTGTTTTCCTGCAAACAGCTTGCACAAACCGAAAAACTGGCAGTCCACACCGGCCGCAGTGCCGTGGTCATCGGATCGGGTGCCATCGGCATTGAAGCGGCGGAAGCATTGAAACGCAAAGGGTATGCGGTTTATGTGGTCGAGCTGATGAACTGGATCCTGCCCTCCCTGTTTGACGAACCCACAGCCAGACGTCTGGAAACCGCCTTAAAAGGCTATGGGATCAACGTATTCACCGGAGAAAAGGTGCTGGAAATCAAAGGCATCGGCCAGGTGACCGCCGTGGTCACTGACCGGCGCACCATTGCCTGCGACACCGTGGTGGTGGCCACCGGTGTGGTGCCGGGCACGGCTCTGGCCCGGACTGCCGGCATCGAAACCGACCGGGGTATCCAGGTGAACCGGCAGATGCAGACCAGCGATCCCGACATCTATGCCTGCGGCGACTGTGTGGAAACCATTGACGCATGCACCGGTGAAACCGCCATGTTCCAGCTCAAACACAACGCCATTGAGCAGGCCCAGGTGGCAGCCAGGCATATCACTGGAGAGCCTGCACGTTACCTGGGGGCCTATGCCTTTGCCAGGGCCCATTTCTTTTCCACCCATGCCGCCACCTTCGGCAAAACCCAGCGGGCCACCGACTGTATCCTGGGAGACAAAAGGGTCATTGAAAGAGAAGAGGGCGACAATTACCTGCGGGTGATGCTGCTGAACAACCAGATCGTGGGGGGACAGGCCATCGGCACCTTTGCCGACGGATTAGGAATGCTCATTGGCGCCATGTGGCGCAAAGACGACTTTATGAAAATTGCCGCCAAAATGCGGACAACCCCCAGAGGCGGTGC
>JAIVHE010000180.1:0-4312 GCA_020201255.1 Desulfobacteraceae bacterium | reverse complement strand
AATGACCTTTCTGCCGTCGGTATGCTGCCGGTGCACCAGATGCATATGAATATTTACCGTCATGGTTACCATTTCCTCTTACAGCTTTTTTTATGAAAAATTCTCTGCCATCATGCAGCGGGCGCTTGCCCCGCCCATTTACCATGACCCGTCCTCCCGGTCAAGCGGTTTGCCCGGTTCTATAGAAACCCGCTGCAGTGCCTGTTTGATCTCCAGCCGGGTTTGTTGAATCACCTCCAAAAGCGGGGATTGAATCCGTTCTGCTGTTTCCACGGCAGTTTGAATCACGGCCAAGGCTTCATCAAGATCATCCTGCCTGACCAGGGCTTCGGCAAGGTTGTTGGCGGCGGCCACGTGATTCGGATCAGCCGCCAGCAGGGTTCGGTAGTGTGCTGCTGCCTGCGCCGGCTCATCATTTCTCAGATGATTGTTGGCCAGGGCAAACAAAACGGCTGGATTATCGGGCCACACCCCACGCGCTGTCCTGTATGCCGCTGCCGCAGTAATAGCATTGCCGGCAGATTCAAACGCAGCCACGGCATTGAGATAGTCTCGCTGGTCAATGTTCCGGGGAAGGTCTCCGGGATGAAGGGAAATCATGCCCCATGACCCGGCACGTTCCCAGGTCCGGTTGAAACGATCGGTGGCCATTTCCACTCTTTTTCGGGTGCCGGAACGTAGAACCAGCCGGTCGGGGTAGCGCATACCGATCACAACAGCATAGTGATAGACAGGCCACCACTCAAATCCAAAGTTCTGCAGAACCAGCACCGGCCGGCCGGATTGAATTTCAGCGATCAGGCCACTTATATCCCGGGGGATCAGAAAAGGGATCCGTCCCGATTGCCGGCATGCGGCCATCATCTCCACCTGGAGGCTCCCCTGCCGGTCCGGCAGATAGGTGACCGGTGCCAGATCATCCGGGCGGACTGCAACACCGGATGCCCCCAAAAGCATGGCCAGCGCAGCCGGTCCGCACTGGTATTTTTTCTGGGGGAAAAAGGGGGTGGCGGTCAGTTCCACGTCCTGGCCGGGTCCAGCGAGCCGAATATCACTTTTCCCGGCACACCCTGTCCCGAAAATCAGCACCAGTACAACCAGAAAAAAGCGGATGCTTTTCACGCGGCCCTGTTATAATCGATTAAAAACATTGGTCACACCCACCAGTTCAAGGACGATCAGCACCACCAGGACAATGCCCAGCACCGCCAGCACCCCGGAACCGGCCGGCAGATCATTGATGCGATTCTGAAGCTGCGACACTTCCTGATCGGTCAGGGCTGCGATACGATTTGCGGCATCATAAGGGTTCACCCCCAATGCCACCAATTTATTTCTCACGTCTTCCCGGGCCATAAACGACACCAGATCACTGCGGGCCGTCTGAGTCTGGTCCAGATACATGGAAGTTTCAATCATTTTGGCATCCACGGACGGAATCACCATGCTGGTAATCACAAAGATGCTTATGAGCATACAAACTGCTGATCTGGTTAGCAAACGGGTCATGTTTGTTTTCTCCTTTAAACGGTTCATAATAATGCCAGGATATTATTTTTGCGTGTACCCGTCAAGGTTTCCTCACTGTTTCAGATCTTTGAGAGGGATGTTGTATTTCTGGGCCAGGGCCGTATACCCGCATACCGCAAATGCCTTTTCCGTACTCTCCCCCACCCAGGCGCTTTCAATGATTTTGATCCGGGAAAATCCGCCGGCCTGAAGAAACGCCACCACAGCTTCCACAATCTCAGGATGGGTGGTGGCACCATGCCCGGCCGGGGTGGCTGTAACCAGATTGGGCTTGATCCCGATGACTGCATGGGCCGGCAGATGCTTGAACGGCTGCAGATATTCCAGCAAATTATGGGTCATTGCCCATGGATCATTGCCATGTACCACATACAGGTGTTCATCCATCGGTAATTTCCGGTTCAATTTACCTCCTGGAAGATTTTATTACATGCGGCATATGGCTTTTACGCTATACCTATACCTGTTTCAAAATTTTGACAGATATTTCTTCAACAAGTGCTTTTGTTTTTTCCTTGTATGCAAGCATATGGGGTGCAGACATATGTGCCTTCAAATCATCCAGACTGTTCCACTTTTCGATGACTGTGACAACCTGTTCATTTTTCTCCTGGATGGGCAGATCTGTGGGAATGTCGACGGCCGGGACATATTCGATACACCCTTTTTCTTTCAGAACCGCCGGCATATTGGATGTAAAAATTTCCAGAAAACTGGATACCTGTCCCTGCTTAATCTGTATTGACGCGATCACATGGATCATTTCATTCTCTCCTCATACAATCTAACATGAAATTTACAATAAACAGGCTGGGTTTTCAGAACAGGACCTGATTGAAATTGTAAACTTTGTTGTTTTTATCCGTCAAAAAATAAATTGGGGTCCAAAAAATCCGATGACAGATCTTCTCCCTCAGGCCAACAGATACCGCCGAGTTCATCGACAAGGATAGTACCACAATTTGATACAAATTAAACGCTTAGTTGTCTGACCCGGTGTTGTAGGAGATGTTGGCCATCCTTTTGAACATCCATCCCGAAACAGCCGCAGCTTTTTTCGGGATGGATGCCGGTATCATCATCAGGATATATTCATTGGCTATCCATGATACTTGGCTTTGAGAAATGCCAGGGATTCATCGATGGCGGTCAGGGCCAGGTCCAGGTCGGCCCTGGTATGGCGGTATGATATGTAGGCGTGATGGAACGGGGTGAAGA
The DNA here is from genome assembly GCA_020201255.1 of Desulfobacteraceae bacterium. Lineage (GTDB taxonomy): Bacteria > Desulfobacterota > Desulfobacteria > Desulfobacterales > Desulfobacteraceae > Desulfotignum. The sequence goes on along the minus strand of JAIVHE010000180.1, from coordinate 1,564 downwards.
AAAACCCCTTTCGGATAAGCTGGGTGTAGAAATCGGAGCGTTTGGCCTTGTAGGTGCCCTCCTCATCCTTGTCAAAGGTGATGTAGAACATGGGCGGGATGCCGGTGAGTTTCGCTCCCACATCATGGGTATCGATGGCCTGCTGGATTTGTGCCATGAACGCTTCCCCCTTTGTCCAGATATCTTCCAGGACCTTGTCCCGCTCCAGGATCTCGATGGTTTTCAGGGCCGCCACAAAGGCGTCACTGTTGGGGAAAAATGTGGAGGAGATGAACAACTTGTGGGATGCAGCCGCCATGATCTCCTCTTTTCCCGTGACCACGGAGATAGGGTATCCATTGGCAATGGCCTTGCCCAGTACGCTGATGTCCGGGGTGACCCCGTAGTACTTCTGGGCACCGCCCATGGAAATCCTGAATCCGGTGCGGATTTCGTCATAGATCAGGACGGCTCCGTATTTACGGGCAATATCTTTGACCCCTTCCAGAAATCCCGGCTCCGGGACCTGCATCTCCTGGTGATTGGGATGTCCGAAAGGGGTCATAATAATGGCGGCGGTGTCGGAGCCGTGTTCGGCCATGAGCTGTTCCAGCTGGTCCAGGCGGTTGTACTGAAATTCGAACACATCTTCATAGAATTTGGCCGGAATCCCGCCTTTCATCTCCACGCACCAGTCATGCCAGCCGTGGTATCCGCACCGCATCACCTTGAGTCTGCCGGTGTGGGCCCGGGCGATACGGATACTGGCGGTGGTGGCATCTGACCCGGTTTTCAAAAAAACACTCATCTCTGCCGAGGGCACCAGTTCATGGATCTTTTCTGCCAGCCGGTTCTGAAACTGCTGGGTCAGGGTGAAGCAGAACCCCTTGCCGCTGACCTGGTCATACACGGCCCGGTCCACCTCCTCTTCACGGTACCCTAAGATGATGGGGCCGTATCCGCACAAAAAATCGACAAATTCATTGCCGTCCACATCAATGATGCGGCAGCCTTTTGCAGAATCCAGGAAAACGGGATATTCTCCATTGATGAAATCCGTGGGTTTTCTGGCCCCCAGGACCCCGCCCGGCACTAAGGTGCAGGCCTGTTCGAACAGTTCAAGGCTTTTGCTGATATTCAGTCTGGGTGTTTCTTTCATATCATCGCTCCTGTGATCATGTCTTTGTGTAAAAGGTGCATGCCCTACTTGTCCGGTGTAAACAGGGATTCGATCTTCTCGCTCTGGTGAATCTTCGCCCCCCGGTCCAAGAAAATCTTCAAAAAGATATCCGGGTCAATGCAGCCTTCCGGCGCCACCACCCCCTTGGCCGTGACATGGCCGTCCTCCATCATCAGTGCTGCGATGGCGGCGGGCAGTCCCGTGCCGGGGGCCATGCGGCCCACCATATCTGCGGTATACGTAACCTTTTTACCACCCCGCTTTCCCTTGACAATCACCTTCAGGCCCGAGGATTGAGGTCCGTTGTCCCGTCCTTCCGGGATTTTCTCCCACAGTTTCAATGCCAGGTCATAGGGAGTAACCTGGACCCCGTTAAGGTCCACCTGATCCGTGCTCAGCAGGCCG
>JAIVHE010000179.1 GCA_020201255.1 Desulfobacteraceae bacterium | reverse complement strand
AAAAGGTATGAAAACGCTGAAAGCCTCTTTAAAAATGGCGCGCCCGGAGAGATTCGAACTCCCGACACCCTGATTCGTAGTCAGGTACTCTATCCAACTGAGCTACGGGCGCGCATAAGACCTGCCGTTTATAGCAGGATTCAAATCAGATTTCAAGGATTTTATGCCGGCGCCGGATATTTGCCATAAGCGTACCAGATCTTGCATCGTTCCATGGGGTGTCCTTGTGATACACAAACCATTATAGCAGCGGGCCGGCACATTTTTCTGCCAAAGAGGGCTTTGCCGGCACACTGAGCTGCCGGGGACGTTCTGATCCGAGGCCGACTTTCCAGAGCAGTCTTACGGCAAATATTCAGATTTGCCAATAACGGCCATGCCCTGGTGGACACAACAAAGCATGAAAGCTTTTATAGCGGTTAGCTTTTAGCGGTTAGCTGAGTACTTATGGCTGACGGCTTTCATATAAACTATTTGACCTCGGGATAAAAGCTTTATATAAGTAGAACCTGGATTATGGATGACCAATTTTACATGATGCTTGCCATAAAAGAAGCAAAACAGGCCCAAAGCATGGGTGAAGTTCCGGTGGGAGCCGTGATTGTGGACGAAGCCAAAAAGGTGATCGGCCATGGATACAATGCCCCCATTTCAACCAGCGACCCCACCTGCCATGCGGAGATCACAGCCATCAGAATGGCCGCACAACGGCGGAAAAACTACAGGCTGCCCGGGACCACCTTATATGTCACCATTGAACCCTGTATCATGTGCATGGGGGCCATCATCCATTCCCGGATCAAGCGGGTTGTATTCGGTGCGTCTGATCCCAAATGGGGAGCGGTCTGCTCCCTCTATCGGATAGCGGACGACCACCGCCTGAACCATACTCCTGAAGTGGTATCCGGGGTATGCGAAGAACAAACCAGAAATCTTATGAAACATTTTTTCACCAGCAAAAGGAGCAGATAGTGCTAAATACAGTAATAATCGGTACCCAGTGGGGAGATGAAGGCAAAGGAAAAATCGTGGACCTGCTCAGCGAACATGCAGACTATGTGGTCCGTTTCCAGGGCGGCAACAATGCCGGCCACACCATGGTGGTCAACGGCAAAACCATTATCAGCCATCTGATCCCTTCGGGCATTCTGCAAAAGAAAAAATGCTTTATCGGCAATGGTGTGGTGGTGGACCCCTTTGTCCTGCTGGATGAAATCGATTACCTTGTCTCCAACCAGGTGGATGTGTCACCGGACATGCTCAAGGTCAGCAGCCGGGCACATCTGATCATGCCCTATCACAAGGAAATCGACAACGCCAGGGAAGAGAAAAAAGGGGACAAAAAGATCGGCACCACCGGCAGGGGCATCGGACCCTGTTACGAGGACAAGGCTACCCGCAGGGGGATCCGCTTCTGCGATCTGATGGATCTGGATCTGCTCAGAGAAAAAATCATTGCCATCCTGGAAGAAAAAAATTTTTACCTGGAACACTATTTTCACGCCGCCCCCCTGGATCAGGATCTGGTGATCAATGATATGTTACAGATCCGGGACCGGCTGCTGCCCTATATTGCCGATGTTTCCGTGGCATTGCACCAGGGCAGTACAAAGGGCAAAACCCTTCTGTTTGAAGGAGCCCAGGGCACCCACCTGGACATCGAGCACGGCACCTATCCCTTTGTGACCTCTTCCTCCACTGTGGCAGGCAATGCCGCCGGCGGAACCGGGGTGGGCCCGAACCTGTTAAAAGAAATTCTGGGGATTGTCAAAGCCTATACCACCCGTGTGGGAGAGGGACCTTTTCCCACGGAACTGTTTGATGACATTGGTGATAAAATCCAGAAAACCGGAGCGGAATTCGGCGCCACCACCGGCCGGAAAAGACGGTGCGGGTGGCTGGATATGGTGATGATCAAAAATGCGGCTCGCCTCAACAGCCTCACCGGCCTTGTTATCACCAAAATGGATGTTCTGGATGATCTGGATGACATCAAGATATGCACGGCATATCAGTACAACGGCAGTACCATCCATGATTTTCCCCCGGATATCAAAACCCTGGAAAACTGCACCCCGGTGTATGAAACCCACCCGGGCTGGAAACAAAAAACCTCGGATCTCACCGATTATGCGGATCTGCCGGACAATGCAAAAAAATACCTGGAAAGAATCACACAATTGTCCGGGGTTCCCGTCAAAATCATCTCCGTGGGCCCGGGCCGGGAAGCCACTATTATACAGGAACCGATTTTATGATTTGACTTTTGGTGTGATTTGGGATAAGTAAGACAGGTTTTGCAATAGTCGGGATGTGGCTCAGTCTGGTAGAGCACAGCGTTCGGGACGCTGGGGTCGGAGGTTCAAATCCTCTCATCCCGACCATTTTTCAGCCCTTTTGTCTCCACTATCTTATTTCGAATGTCTTGCACAGTTGCCGATTATTGATCGACCTGCTCCGAATTTCTTTGCAAGTTCATGATTGGTCTTTTTATCCCCCCTGTTTTTCAAGTGAAAAACGAAATCTCTGCCGGGGATGACAGCATTTTCTGCTGATACAACGCATCAAAAAAACAGGTCATGGCCTTTATCTTCAAAGGATCCAGATCACAATACAGCCGGTCATAATACGCTGCAACAACCTGCCTGTCCAGGCCAAGCTTTGCCTGGCCCTCTGCAATCACCGCATCCAGATTGGCATATCCTGCCTCCCGGCTGGCCACAAGCAGCTCCCTTG
>JAIVHE010000178.1 GCA_020201255.1 Desulfobacteraceae bacterium | reverse complement strand
CTGTTTTAAATCCCGGTCTCTGATGTGTTTGAGTAGAAGCAATCCCACCCGGCTTATGATGTTCCCTTTGATTTGTTCATCGGAGAACTGGTGCAAGTCATACAATTCAAGCCCGAAATCCGGGATGTACGCGGTAAGGTCTTCTACCGGACCTGACAGCAATGAAGCCAGTCTCACAGTATCATCCGGCCATTCTTTCTTGGCATGGCAGACCAGCAGTGGTATCACAATGGGCAGGTAATATGGCTTTTCTTCATGCTGCTTGATATACAAGCGCCATATCTTGACCATGTATTCAAGTAGCTGGAGATGCACAAACCTGTCAAAATAGCTTTTGTGCTCAAACAGTACATAGATGAACCCCTGGCTGCCGTCTGTCAGATTCACCTTGTACAGCATATCCGAATAAAATTCAGCCAGTTCTTTTTCAATGAAGCTGTCTTTACTGATCTCCAAGGTTTTCAGGTTCACCAGCTTCAGCACTTTGTCCGGCAGGCGATTGTATAAAAGGCTGCGGGCATTTGTTAGATCGTTGAATACTGTTTTAATTGCCTTGTCATGGGGATTGATTACCCAGGCTGTCTTTTTTTCATCTGTCATACGAGAATTTTACCCTTCGGTGGTGGTTCCGTCAAGGGATATCTTTGCCGGAGGGCTTGGCCTGATGCTGTGGTGTTTTCGTGCAATTGGCTGGTTGAAGTTATCGAGAAAATGCTTTACAAAAGCCCAGTGGCCCATACGGTAGAAACGAAACCTGCTGCCACGCTGACCTACATCCACCCAGGCATTCTGATTGCATTGTGACCAAGGGGGAACCGTATGTATATTCTGAACATCATCCATCACGGGCGAAGGTTCTTGATCCGCTCTACAGCCACATACCATCCGACCGCCCTCTGGTTGACCCGTCTGGGAAGCTTTTCCATATGACACAGCACCTGGAATAATGTTGATGGACAGAGACGCCCTTTTTCTTTCCCTGGTCAAACAGACTTTACCCAACATGGGCATAAAGGTCAGACGAATCGACTACAAATGCCCCTGGCAGAACGGGGTGGTAGAACGCTTCAATCTGACGTTGCAGACCGAACTGCTATCACTCATTACAGCGGTCAGCGAAAACCACATGAACAAATTGCTCCGGCAATACAGGGAATACTACAATACAGCACGGCCCCATATGACCAACAACGATTTTCCACCGGATGCACCGGAAAAATTGCCGGTTATTATCCCTTTCCCGGAAAGAAACGTTGGCAATATCAAATCTGTTTCCTGGGTGGGCGGGTTTCATCACAGCTACTACTGGGCAGCCTGACCCGTCCGGCTGGAAAACGTAAACCATTCCAGAAGTACACCGCCGCATACTGACCAAACAGGCAGTATGGCTGGATTCTTGCGTCCATAATCGCTACCGATTTGTTCAATTTTCCCTTTTTCCCCACTGTTTTCCAGCCAGGTGGAGAACCAGTCTGCAGTTCTGGCAGATTTGGTTAAATTTTGCCTGCGTTTTCCGGTTAGCAATGGCTAACTTTTCAGTGAAAATCCTGGATTTGAATTTTTTCCCAGGACACAAAATAACTTTTCCCACTTACAGGACATCCGCTACCGGGAATTGAGAAATAAGACTATTCCTTTTTTCCTTTCTGGGGACTGGGATATCTTTATTCCAATCAAGACAAGCTTCTACCCAGCAATTAAATGCAGATTTAGCTTCCTTGATTGCTTCTTCCATAGTTTCCCCATCAGCCATACAACCGTAAAGTTCCGGAAAGGTTACAAGAAAACCGCCTCCATCCTCTTGAGTCAGGGGCGTAATCTGAATGGTGTAATCTTCAAATTTGTACATTTCTTTTATCTCCTTACACTTACAACTGATTCCACCAACACAATGAATTGCCTTATGTATACCGGTTTAATCGGTCTATGTGCCGGAACAGTGACGACAAGATTCGACTTATCATGTCCAAATACTACATGACTACCGCCGCTTTTACGTACACTAAGTCCGTAATATTCAGCAATAGCCTCCAAACTACCGATCCGCCAATCCTTAGGGTTGACTTTCATTTTCTGTATAATCTTCTCTGTCCTGCCCATGAATAAATATACTACCTATGGTGTCGCAGTGTCAAGGTATTGTACATTTCAGTCATTATGCATTATCAACCTGAACCCCACAAACGTAATATGCATTTTTTACCTGGCCCCTATTTTTCTTTTGTCCCGTGACAGCAACAAAATACAAGCCAGCATTGTAAAAATCACCGTTTCCATAATGTGGGAGACTGTAATGGAAGATGGAAGAATTGTCAATGATTTCAGGTAGGACGGAATAAATACGAGGGACAGCAGTGGTAAGGTCAGAAGAATATAGAATACAACGGTTGGCTCATGTTATTTCAGCAGGGCCAGAATCTCCGAGACGTCATTTGCGGTTTTTATCGTCTTTGTAATTTCTTTCAACGTATCCAGATCATGAATTTCATTCACCTGGTTCATCACAACATCTAAGTCTCCAGGAAATTTAAGGGTGATTCCCAGTTCTATGGCTTCTTTGTAAACCTCCTGTTTGCCTCTCTCCTCACCCTCACTCCGTAATTTCTCTAATAAAGTCATAACATATTCCCCCGTCTCCTTGGAAATAGACTGCTCAGCTATCTCCACTAAATTTTTTGCCGATAGGTCGAAGCAATGCCACCCGGCTCAAGATCCTCCCTTTGATTTGTCCATCGGTGAACCGGTGCAAGTCATACAATTCAAGCCCGAAATCCGGTATGTACGCGGTAAGGTCTTCCACCGGACCTGACAGCAACGAAGCCAGTCGCAGGGTATCCTCCGGCCACTCTTTTCTGGCGTGGCAGACCAGCAGCGGTATCACAAAACAAAGCTGTCCTTGCTGATCTCCAGGGTATTCAGGTTCACCAGCTTCAGCACTTTGTCCGGCAGGCGATGGGATAAAAGGCTGCGGGCATTTTCCTTGTCGCTGTATATATCCCGGAACAGCTTGTCATGGGGATTGATTACCCAGGCTGTCTTTTTTTCATCTGTCATGGTGGAATTTTACCCTTCGGCGGTGGTTCCGTCAAGGGATATGTTTGTTCCCGGGACACCCCTGTTCCATCTCAGAGAACTCAGAGATTCACAGAAAATTTTTTCCCGGGAGCGTTTGTGCAAGGCCAATAAAAAAACGTGGTCTGTCCCCTATTTTACTAATTTACCCCAGGTCCTGCTATTGCCAAAAACCTGAATAAAATGTATATAATAAAATACAAATCTGATAAAGGAAAAAACCATGGCTATAGAAAAATCATCCTATGTCGAAGAAATTTATCGGGAACTCAACACCACCCCGGAAGAATATTTACCTGCACTTAAAGAAATATCGGTCAATACAATCCGATATCCAGCCGATTATTGACCGGTTGGAAAATGGAGACTTGCCTGGTGATCAGATACCCGGTGTCAATTTGGCCGTTGAAAATCCTCAAGAAGCTGGGGTATTAAACCACTCCCTGCGCCTTCAACACCGGCACCTTCTTTTCACCAGGCCTGAGTTGAGAAAGGCCAGGTTGACCCGCAGGGTATTAAGTTCCGTGTGGTAGCCGAAGCTTTAGCCGATTTCGGCCACATAGACGGATGTCCAAGTGGCTTTTCTCCCAAATCCGTAGCATGTATTTTTATCTGTACATGATAAAAGCAAAATTGTAAATAGAAAAAAAATCACAAGGAGAAACGTAAAATGTCAACACGAGGATGGTACGAATATTATACAATCAATCCGGATCTAAAACAGTTTGCGCTGTCCATGCAATTTTTAAAATGGGGCGATGCAACACCCGGCAATGCGCTCTACGAATGGCTGTTTTTCAGAGATATTCTGGAAGAGGCTGAAGGATGTCTGCCTGTTTATTTAATGGACGATATGTTGAAAAATCAATTACAGGATCTTTATGACGGACTGCCTGAAAATTTTGCCGTTGCAGCTTTTTTATTTATGCTGCAGCGGGCTTCAGAAACATCCTTGCCGTATGTAAACCCATATTGGAAAAGTAAGGATATACCGATAAAAGAAAGACCGGATTATCGTCTGGGGTATGAAATTGGCAGTCTGATGGACGGATATACGGTATTGCCGAAAAATACCGATAAACACATCAAAACCGTTGCAGAATTCATTGACATTGGCAATAACATCCGGCCGTGGAAAAAATATGGTTTGACTTTTTCCGTTATGGAATGGTTACAGTACCTGACCCAGATAACCCTGCAAAAGAATATGGGTTCCATCGCCGGCCCTTATTCCAGCTCCAATGATCATACGTTTCTTTTCCGTTTTTTCATATGGCTCTCTGGAAAAGATGGTTTTAAAATAGACCGGATAGCAATAGAACCCTGTAATTCTTATAAAGATTCTCTTCTTTCTCCTGATTTCAAAGGAGCCGAATATGAAAAAGAATGTTTTCAAGACATATATGAAGAAGTGTCAAGAAAAGTTGACAAATATGATATAAAAACTTACTCCTTGGAAGCTGTAAAGGAAGAATTTGACTTGACCAAAGACAAGTTCTGGGAAATCAAAAACTATGAATACCCGGAATTGACAGAAGCTGTATTAAATTCCAGATAATCCATGACCGCACTCTTATTTTCACCGAAAGTTGATCAGCACCAGTCAATGTTATATAATGTTGTTTGAATAACATTAAAAATATATTTAAGTAATTTCGGTACTTTATATATCAATAAGTTTGAGTCTTGACTTTGAATGTTATTTATAATATAAAATAAATTTGATTTAAGTGCATGCAAAAACCTAACCGGACATCACTGATTTCAGATAGAATATAGACTTTTTATGCCTGGTTTAAAAGCATCTTGGGCATGATGGAACCTCTTTGTAAAAAGATTTGAATGAAGCGTGGTTGCTTCTTTACTTCTTATAACAAGGACAATGCGGTGTTTTTGAACTCGGACCCATTGCAAAAAAATATCAGGGGATGTATAAGAAAAGGAGACGATGTCAATCGCCAATATGGAGAATTATTCTGTACAGGAAAAGAGGAACAAGCTATGCAAAAAGAATTTTACGTGGTCATTGAAAAAGATGAGGATGGTTTCTTTGTTGGTGAAGTCCCGGCGCTGAAAGGGTGCTATGCTCAGGGCAGGAATGTTGACGAATTAATGCGGAATATGCGGGATGTCATCGGGATGTGTCTTGAAGATGAAACAGATCCCGTTATTCAAAATGAATTCATAGGTGTCCAAAAAGTGAGCATTGAAAATGAACCAGCCAATGCTTAAGGCTGACGAAATAATAAGATCTTTAAAAAGACACGGCTTCCGA
>JAIVHE010000493.1 GCA_020201255.1 Desulfobacteraceae bacterium | reverse complement strand
CTTTGGATGCCGCTTCGGACAAAGAACCGGTATCTTGTTTCATATGATCATGCAGCAGGTTGTGGACCTTGTCGTGATCATACTGCAATTTGTGGGACAGTTTGCGGGGAATTTGTGTCAGCAATTCCAGGTTTCGGTTGTATGCCACCATGAAAACAAAGGCCTGGATTGCTCTTTCCGGTGTTTCATATGTTGGAATGTTTGCCTGGTTTAATACGTCCACCGCTGTTTCCATTTTTTTGCCGCCGATCCACGAGGCAAATATGGGAAAATTTTTTTCCCCGGCTGATGCGGCCAATGCTTTTGCCACAGATTCCGGGTTTGTCAATGCCTGGGGCACCATAATGGTGAGGATGCCGTCAAAAGATCTGCTTTCATGGCACAGGTCAACGGTTTTTATAAACCGTTCCGTGGTAGCATCTCCCAGAATATCAATGGGATTATTCCGGCTCCAGAATTGCGGAAGCAGATCATCCAGCGCTTCGGTCAGTTCACGGGACAGCGGGGCAGGCTTTACTCCGTGATCTGCCAGGGCATCCGTGGCCATAACGCCGGGACCCCCGCCATTTGTGATGATTGCCAGGCGTGATCCCCTGGGGCGTGGGGGTTTGGCCATGAGTTCCGCACAGTCGAACAATTGCGCTATGGTATTCACCCGGATAATGCCGGCACGCTTAAATGCAGCGTCATATACGGCATCTTCTCCGGCCAGTGCCCCGGTATGTGATGATGCCGCCCGGGCACCCGCCTCACTGTGCCCGGCTTTCAAGACCACGATGGGTTTGATCCTGGACACTGCCCGTGCAGCGCTCATGAATTTGCGTATCTGGGTCAGGTTTTCGATGTACAGCAGGACGCTGTTTGCCCGGGGATCATTGCCCAGATAATCGATCATATCCCCGAAATCCACATCCACCATGGACCCGATGCTGACAAAATGGCTGAAACCGATGTTCTCCTTAAATGAAAGATCCAGAATGGATGTACAGATGGCACCGCTCTGGGAGACAAAAGCCAGTTTTCCCCTGGAAGGTATATCAGATGCAAAACTTGCATTGAGTTTTGCTTCGGTATTAATGATTCCCAGACAATTGGGGCCGATAAGCCGCAGTCCGCCGGCATAGGCTTTTTTTTGAATTGATTTTTCGATGTCGCGTCCCTGATCCCCGGCTTCTTTTCCTCCGGCCGATATGATCACAGCACCTCCTGTGCCGGCGGCAATGCAGTCATCAATTATATCCGGAACCGTGGATATGGGGGTGGCGATGATGGCAAGGTCTATCGGATGACTGCTTTGCCGTATCGATTCCAGCGTTTTTATCCCTTTAACCGTTGCATATTTTGGGTTTACCGGTACGATTTTACCTGAAAAACCCCCGTTTACCAGGTTGGTATTCTGTATCCACATCAGCATTCGGAAGATTTTCTATCATGGGTAAGGACACACTGTTTTTTTTAAAATGCATAAATATCTCCTGAAACCTGACGGTTAAAAGTTTCTTTAAAAATACCAAAAATCAAATCGTCGATTTCATGTCACGCACTGGTAAATAAGTACGGTACACAAGCAGAACATTATGGAGATATCTTACCGGATAGAAAAGGTATGAGAAATACATGGATGTATGCATTTATCCCATTTTTATCCTGTATGCGGCAAACCGATCCTGCAGTTTTTATCCAGAATCTATTTGCTTGCCGCCTCTTTGGTTCCATGGTATTTTCATAACAGGTGCGTGACCCTCACACAGGAAATTTTTTACCCAAGGAGATCCACATATGCACAAAAAACCCCATATGATTTTAATACGGGATGGATGGGGATTTTCTCCCGATAAACAATACAATGCCATTTCAGCATGTAATCCCCTTAACCACAATAGCTATATTGAGAGATATCCGACAGCTCTTATCCATACTTCCGGAGAATATGTGGGACTTCCCCAGAAAAATCAGGGCTCCAGTGAGGTGGGCCACCTGAATATGGGTGCCGGCAGAGTTGTTTATCAAAATTTGATGAGAATCTCCACTGCAATAAAGGAAAACCGGTTAAAAGACAATCCGGCTGTGATTGCCTGCATAAAACATGTAAAAACCTTCAACAGTGCTGCGCATCTCTATGGCCTGGTCCAGGATCAGGGCGTTCATGCCCATACAGATCATTTGATCGGATATCTGCAGGTGTTAAAAGATGCCGGCATTGAAGCGGTATATATCCATGTGATTTCTGATGGCCGGGATACACCGCCGCAGTCTGCTGCTGCATATATCAAACCCCTTCAGGAATGGATGGATAAACACCAGTTCGGGTGCATCGCATCTGTTACCGGAAGATATTTTGCCATGGACAGAGACAACCGATGGCACCGGGTGAAGTTGTTTTATGATTTGTTAACAAAAGGGGTTTCTGACAGGCCGGTCTTTGACGATGTGTATGCAGCTGTTGAAGATGCCTATGACAGAGGCCAGACTGATGAATTTATAAAACCCAGGAAAACACAAAAATTTCATGCCGTCAAAGACACGGATGCGGTTGTTTTTTTTAATTACCGGTTTGACAGGGCCGCAGAAATATCAAAAGTATTCATCAAAGATGATTTCAGCGTTTTTGAGACCAAAGAGATCCGTCATTTGTTTTATCTGTGTACGACGGAATATTATAAAAACATTTCTCATTCACAAAGAGCGGATGTAGCCGTGGCCTTTCCATTGAAAAAACTTTTCAATCTCATGGGAAAAGTGATTGCTGATAACAGGTTGCATCAGCTGCGGATTGCCGAAACGGAAAAATTTGCCCATGTGACCTATTTTTTCAATGGCCAGCAGCAGGATCTTTTTATAAATGAAGACAGAATACTGGTCCCTTCACCTTCCGTTGCCACCTATGACATGCAGCCTGAAATGTCGGCATATGAGGTCACAGATAAGATACTTGAAGCACTTGACACACAAAAATATGATTTTATTGTGTTAAATTATGCCAATCCGGACATGGTCGGCCATACCGGCGATTTCGATGCAACCGTCAGGGCCTGTAAAGTGGTTGATGACTGTGTCGGGAGAGTGGTTGACCGGGTGTTGAAAAATGACGGAGTTGTGCTGCTGACTGCGGATCATGGAAATGCCGAAACAATGGTTGACCCGGAAACCGGGGGGGTCCAGACCGCCCATACGAATAACCAGGTCTGGCTTTCCATTATCTCCAACAGACCCGGACTGCAAAAAGCGCGTATCCGTCTTCGTGATGATGGGAAACTGGCAGATCTTTCTCCCACAATGCTGGATATCATGGGGATTGAAATTCCCGGAGAAATGACTGGAAATATAATATACAAAGATACCTGAATCCCGGCAAAAAAACACAGCCATGCTCTCTGCTATTACGCCTGGGTCAGAGCAGGAATACAGCTGAGAAAAGAAGCCACCAGAACCGCCGCCGCCATGGAAATAGACAGAGCGGTCACCCCCATGCCAAAATCCAGAAGAGAACCCAGTAGTACCGGGGCAATGGCAGTGGACAACACCATTATTGCCTGGGTCATGGCCCGGATAGCCCCCAGGTGCATAAGGCCGTACCGTTCTGCCCATACAGCGCCGCCGGCAGTAGCGGAGAGACCTGATGCCATGCCGATCAGCACCAGGTAGACATATGCTGCCCAATCAGCCTGGACCAGCGCAAGCAAAACAAGGCTTGCAGCCAAAGGAAGCAGTGCCAGGGGCAGGGTCCGTCCGGCGCTGAGCCGGTCAACCACAGTGCCGGCCACAAAAAGGGTCAGAAGATGGCCCAAAGCATACCCGGAAAAGGCTCTGCCCAGAAGCTGGACCGACCATCCCTGGGCATCGGCAATGGCCACCTGGTGGAAAAAGACGGCAGTAACCGTAAACGGTATTGCCAACGTGGCAGGCAGGACCAGGTAAAAACCCGGATCCCGGAGGACCTGTTTGCGGGTTAAGCCGGGGTTTTTGCTTTTTTGGACCGGTGCGGTTCTGTCCTGGTTGAAAGCCGGGGTTTTTTTTGCCAGAAACAGGAGCAGCGGCCACACAATGGCCACAAGGAAAAGAGTTCCTGCCAGCCATGACCAGCGCCATCCCATGTGTGTTATTATGAACACAGCACCTGCAGGCAGAACCGCTTCGGAT
>JAIVHE010000177.1 GCA_020201255.1 Desulfobacteraceae bacterium | reverse complement strand
GCGTATCTTTTTGCAGTGCATACATATAGGCAACAGTCCGCTCAAGGTTTTAATCTGGGCCAGCGCATTTTCAAGGGCCTGGTTTTTTTCAACCAGTGTGGTGTTGGTCAAATGAAGTTGCTCTGTTCTTTGCTGGATGGTTTTTTCAAGATTGAGCTGGTGCTGCGTTAAGGAAAATTCCGCTTCTTTGCGTTTCTTTGCCTGCCAGAAAGCCAGTGCAATGGTGACCAGTGCTATGATAAAGGTGATGGCGATTATGAACACATCCCGAATGGTTTCTTTTCGCCATTTTTCAAGCACCTCTTTTTTGGTATGCATGACCGCCACGTGATATGGAAACCCCCGTAACTGGTAGGTGGATATCACCCAATTTTTATCTTCAACAGTTCTGCTGCCGCCGGCAATAGTGGTATCGGCAGCCTCCCGTGTAAAATCAGAAGCCGGCCGGCTTTGCCGGGGCAGTATCTGTTGCTTGACATCCGGACGGGTGCCCCAGTCTGCCAGCATACGTCCTTTGTCGTCTAAAAGGGCCACTCCGCTGGCATCCAGTTTAAGGTAATCATCATACCGGTTGTAAAAGACATACGGGTCAATCACAGCCGCCATCACCCCGATAAATTCATTGTTCTGGTTTTCCACCCGCCTGCTCAGAAGAATCAATGGTTTTTTTTCATCCAAAAATATGGTTTCAATGGAAAATTCCAGCCAGGCTTGCCGGTATTGTTCAAAGGATTCCAGTGTGATGTCCCCGGGCTCATGGATATACCATGCCATCTCTCCTTTTGCATTAAAGAAAAGCATGTTCTGTAGTTGGGGCAGATAGGCGATCTCTTTTTTGATAAATGCAAACACGGCTGGACTGACAGCTTGATTTTCCGATTCGTTTCCGGCCATGGAACAAAAGGACAGTAATGCAAAATCCACGGTGGATATCATGCTGGAGGTGTTTTCTCCCACAAGCTGCGCCTGGGTTTTGGATTTTATGATGGCGGCATGGACATGGTTGTTCAAATTTCTGTAGATGGATACTGCACTCAATCCGAGAAATCCGGCACCAATGCAGCATATGAGAATAATGATGGGAATGGTCAAACTGTCTTGAAATATGTCTTTTTTCATGGGACCCTTTTGCCTTTACAGCGCCTGTGAAACCTGTCTGACCAGTTCCGGATCGATACCCATATGCAGAACAAACTCGCTGCATATCGGCAGACAGTCTTTCCCAGAATGATGCCCTTACCAGGGGAATATACTGGGGAAAGTACTGCCGGTCCTCAAAAACCGACTGCACTCCCGTTTCCCAGAGCGTTGCACTTTTTATGGTTTCATAGGTGGTCAAAACGGCATCCACCCTGGATTGACGAATATGTTCTGCAAGATCCGGCCATGGAATGATCATGGGAATGCCGCCCAGTCCCTTTATCCGCAATTTGTTTGCAATGCCGCCGGCAACCCTGATCCGGAGGCCTTCAATGTCCTCATGCCTTTCAATTTTGTCGTGAATGCTGAACAGGTGGGCGTACCCCAGATCGATCCATTTTCCGAACACCTTGAGATTCAAATTGGCCTCAATTCGTTCATTGATACGCTTTCCCACGGGCCCGTCAAGAATTCTGTAATTATCGTCGGCGCTTCTGCCATAAAAAACCGGCAGCATAAAAATGCCGACATTCGGCTCAAACTGCATTACATGCCATGTACCCGGGACCGCCATTTCCACTTTTCCTTGTCCCATGGCCTGGATCACATCGGCATCTCTGAACATCTGTGCATTTGAAAAAAATTCAATTTCGATACGTCCGTCAAGCTTTTGCCGTAAAATATCTGCAAACCGCCTGATCGCATGGGTGTGAAAATGGGTATCGGTATTTTCCACGGAAATCCGCATTTTGGGCAGTATGCCGCCGGCAGCATCCGCTGTTCCCATTCCCAGAAGTAAAATCATGATAGCCATAACAAAACGAATCATAAGGTATCAAGCCTGAATCTTAATGGTTAAATATGTGTGGTCTGTTACCACCCGATCGTCCATATGGACAACCGGCAATGTCTGTTATTTCCATCCAGCACGTCCCGTATTTTTGGACGAAATCATTCATCCTCAAAGGTTTCATCTGATGCTTTATCCAAAATATTCCGAACCTTCGCCGTCATATCCGCCATTGAAAAAGGCTTTTGAATGAATGCCACTCCGTCATCCAGCACTCCCTGATGGGCAATGACCTCGGCTGTATATCCGGACATGAACAGCAGTCCTATATCAGGGTAAAGAGCGGAGATCTGCCCGGCCAGATCTCGGCCGTTCATTTCCGGCATGACCACGTCTGACATGAGCAGATGAATTTTATCGGCATGGGCTTTTGCCAGGTCTATCGCCTCTGCCGGTGTGGCAGCAGGCAAAACCGAATACCCCTTTCGTTCCAACATCATTCGAGTCATTCTCAGAATGGTGGGTTCATCTTCCACCAACAGAATGGTTTCAGTCCCCCCGACAGCTGCTTTTTTCTCAGGAACGGCCTTAGCAGTGTCTTCATCGGCAACCACCCGGGGCAGGTAAATTCTAAAGGTGGAACCCTGGCCGGGTTCGCTGTATACGTTGATGAAGCCGTTGTTCTGTTTAACGATGCCATATACTGTGGCAAGACCCAGGCCGGTGCCTTTGCCCACTTCTTTGGTGGTGAAAAACGGTTCGAACAGATTGTCCAGGGTCTCCTTGTCCATGCCGCTACCATCGTCGCTAACCGCCAGCAGTACAAAATCACCGGGGATAAAGCCGGGATGGTCGTTGCAGTATTCTTGATCAAATGTTTTCTTCCCGGTTTCTATGGTGAGTTTGCCCACCCCGGAAATGGCATCCCTGGCGTTGACACAGAGATTGGCAAGGATCTGGTCGATCTGGGTCGGGTCCATTTTAACCGGCCACAGATGTGCACCCGGCTTCCAGACAAGGTCGAGATCTTCTCCGATAAGCCGGCGCAGCATATTCATCATACTCTCCACAGTATCGTTCAAATCAATCTTTTTGGGGGAGATGATCTCTTTTCTGGCAAAAGCCAGCAGCTGCTTTGTGATATCAGCCGAACGCTTCGCTGCGTTTTGAATTTCTTTCAGGTCGGAACACAGTTTTTGTTTGTCATCTGTTCGCAACAGGGCCAATTCCGTATGCCCCAAAATAACCCCCAGCATGTTGTTGAAATCATGGGCCACACCTCCGGCCAATCGGCCCACGGATTCCATTTTCTGGGCCTGGGTAAGCTGGGCTTGGATTTTTTCACGTTCCGCTTCGGCCTGCTTGCGCATGGTGATATCTGAGAAAATACAGGCAAATTGGCCGGGCGCGGGCCGGAAAGCCGTCACCTCGAAATGCATATTTAAGTCAGCATGGTAGTTTTCAAAAAAGGCAGCCTCGCCCGTTTGAGACACCTTGCCGTAAAGCTCGATCCAGTGCCGCTCGGTCCCAGGCAGAATTTCCAGAATGGTCTTGCCGACAATTTCTTGCGCCTTCAGACCGGTCATACGTTCGAAGGCCGGGTTAACATCCAGAAAACGGTAGTCCACCGGCACGCCGGTCGCGTCACAGATGATCTCATGCAAAGCAAAGCCGTTCATCATCTCCCGAAAAAGCGTTTGGTATTCCTGCTCAGCCTGCTTACGCTCGGAGATATTCTGAAAAGAACCCTGCACTTTGATGATCTTGCCTTTTTCATTTTTTACTGCCTTGCCGGTTGTTCTGACCCAAACACGCTTTCCTTTTTGGGTGATGATCTCCATTTCTTCATTGTAAGAAATGCCTTCTTTGGCACAGGCGCTGAAAATCTGTATGACCTTTTCCCGCCATTCCGGAGCGTAGAAGTTTATGCCTTCCTGCACAGGTGGTGCATAACCGCGGGACACATCATGAATATCTGCCACAGCATCCGACCATGTGCAGATATTGTTTTCCAAATC
>JAIVHE010000009.1:13725-32197 GCA_020201255.1 Desulfobacteraceae bacterium | reverse complement strand
CACCTTTTTGGACTGTATGGCATCATACAGCGCGGATTCATTGACAATGCCCCCCCTGGCACAATTGATCACATAGACCCCGTCCTTCATTTTTGCAAAAGCCTCGGCATCCAGAAGGTCAATGGTGGCATCCATTTTGGGCACATGCACCGTAATATAGTCTGCCTGTTGGTACAGGGTGTCCAGGTCCACATATTCAAATCCCTGTTTTTCAATATGTTCACTGGAAATATTGGGATCAAACACAATCACCCGCATGCGCAATCCTTTGGCAAGGGTTGCCGTAATAGAGCCGATATTGCCGAACCCGATAACGCCCAGGGTTTTATTGAAGATTTCCCTGCCCTGGAGCAGTTTTTTTTCCCATTTTCCCGCCTTCATGGAGGCAGTGGCCTTAGGGATGTTTCTGGTGAGGGCCATCATCATGGCAATGGCGTGTTCCGCCGTGGTCACGGTATTGCCCCCGGGCGTATTCATGACCGCCACCCCTTTTTTGGTGGCTGCATCAATGTCCACATTATCCAGCCCGATGCCGGCCCGGGCAATAACCTTGAGGTTGTGTGCCGCATCCAGCAGGGCCTTGTCCACCTTTGTGGCGCTCCGGATAGCCAAAGCATCATAGGCCCCGATAATCTCCTGCAATTGCTGTGGCGACAGGCCGGTGTTCACGTCCACCTCTATGCCGTCCTGATTTCTGAAAATATCAATGCCTGCCTCATCCATTTTATCACTGACCAGAACTTTCATCATCCATTCTCCTTTTCAAAAGATGCCATAAATTCGGTAAGGGCTGCCATGTTTTCCATGGTGGCGGCATTGTAGATGGATGCCCGGCACCCGCCCACGGACCGGTGTCCCTTAAGACCGCCCAGGCCTTTTTGGGCGGCCCCGGCCACAAATTGTTTTTCCAGCTCCTCGGATGGCAGGCGAAACGTCACATTCATCAGGGACCGGGAATCTTTTTGTGCGGTTGCCTGATAAAAATCGGATGTATCAATCAGATCATAGAGAATCCCGGCTTTTTTGGTATTATGTTCCGCCATTTTTTCCAGGCTCCCGAAGGTTTGCTGGATCCACTGGAGCACAAGGCCGATGGTATAGATACCAAAACAGGGCGGGGTATTGTACATGGAATTTTTTGCGGCATAGGTGGCATAAGAGAGCATGGACGGCAGGTTGTCATTGGCCGTTTCCATGAAATCCTTTCGGATAATAACCATGCAGGTGCCGGATGGTCCCAAATTTTTCTGGGCACCGGCATAGATCAGGCCGAATTTTTCCATGGGCAGGGGCCGTGAAAAAATATCCGAAGACATGTCAGCCACCAGCGGCACCCCATTGGTTTGAGGAAACGTTGCGAACTGGGTGCCTTTGATGGTGTTGTTGGATGTGATGTGTACATACCGGGCAGCGGGATTGCATTGGATGTTTTGGGGGATATAGGAAAAATTGTTGTCTTCTGATGAGGCCGGCACCTGGATGGATTTTTTTTGCATCTGCGCTTCTTTGATGGCCTTGGTGGACCAGGTACCGGTGTTGATGTAATCTGCTGTATCGTTTTGGCCCAAAAAATTCATGGGGATCATGGCAAACTGGAGGGATGCCCCCCCCTGGACGAACAGGACATGGTAGTTGTCATCCAGTTTCAATAATGTTTTGGCCCGGTCGATGGCATCGTTGATAACCGCATCAAAATAGGAAGATCTGTGACTGATTTCAGTGATGGACATGCCCGAACCATTGAAATCCAAAAAAGATGCCTGGATTTTTTCCAGAACGGACAGGGGCAAGGCAGCAGGACCGGCATTAAAATTGTGAATTCGTTGCACTGTCATGGGGAGTTCCTTTCTGTATTATGGGTTATAAATTATGCTCACGTGTCTTGTGGAACTGAACATCAGGCCATTCTTCCATGACAAAGCCAAGCTGGTATTCGCTGGTGGTCATGAAGGTCAAGCAGCCTTCCGCATCCAGGGCAAGACTGGCTTCATTTTTTTGTCTGAATCGGTTCAATATCCGGTCATCTTCACAGGTGACCCATCTGGCAACGGACAGATCAATGGATTCATAGCCGGCATTGACGTTGTATTCCGCATGTAAACGGGCCATGGTCACATCAAACTGCAGCACGCCCACAGCCCCTATCACGTGCAGGTTTCCCAACAGAGGCCGAAACACCTGGATGGTACCCTCTTCGGCCAACTGGGTCAATCCCTTGTTCAAGGATTTGGTCTTCATGGGATCCCTGAGCAGCACCCGCCTGAAATGTTCCGGTGCAAAACTGGGAATACCTAAGAACTTGAGAGGCTCTTTGGTGGTAAAGGTATCTCCTATCTTGATGGTGCCATGGTTGTGGATACCGATGATATCCCCGGGATAGGCTTCTTCCACATTGCTGCGTTCCCGGGCCATGAAAATCGTGGCATTGGACAGGCGGATTTCTTTGCCGATACGGTGGTGTCTGACTTTCATCCCCCGGGTAAACTTTCCCGAGCAGATCCGGAAAAAAGCGATGCGGTCCCGGTGTTCCGGGTCCATATTGGCCTGAATTTTAAAGGCAAACCCTGAAAAATCTGTTTCCAGCGGGTTTACATCCCGGGTCCGGGTCGGCCGAATGCCTGGTGGCGGTGCAATTTTCACAAACGCATTCAGCATTTCCTTTACCCCGAAATTGTTGATGGCAGAACCGAAGAACACCGGTGTCTGTGTACCATTGAGATACAGCTCCAGGTCAAACGGCTCGGATGCTCCCTGGATCAGGTCCACATCTTCTCTGAGCTGTCGGGCCTGGGATTCGGGGATCAATTTATCCAGGCGGGGGTCAAACAGATCCTGTATCACAATACCATCACCATCTTTGGGGGTATATCCGGCAGAAAAAATACCCAATTCTTTGTCCTGTAAATTATACACCCCTTTAAAGCGTTTTCCCATGCCGATGGGCCAGGTCAACGGCACGCATTCTATCTGGAGTTTGTCCTCTATATCTTCAAAAATGTCCAGAGGCTCCATGCCTTCTCTGTCCAGCTTGTTGATAAAGGTGATAATAGGGGTGTTGCGCATGCGGCAGACTTCCATGAGTTTTTTGGTCTGGGGTTCCACCCCCTTGGCATTGTCAATAATCATGACGGCACAATCCACCGCAGTCAGCACCCGATAGGTGTCTTCGCTAAAATCCTTGTGCCCGGGGGTATCCAGCAGGTTGATTTCATGCCCTTTGTATTCAAACTTCATGACCGATGAAGACACGGAAATACCGCGTTCCTGTTCAATGGAGAGAAAATCGGACAAGGCTGCCCGGTCTGTTTTTTTTGACTTGACTGCACCTGCCTGCTTGATGGCGCCGCCAAACAGCAGCAGTTTTTCGGTAAGGGTGGTTTTCCCGGCATCTGGATGGGATATGATGGCAAAGGTTCTGCGTTTGTTTATTTCACGCACAAATGCTTTATCGATGGTTTCTGATTCCATTCACTGAAATCCTTGTTGGGTTGAAATTTGCGTTTACGCCGGGATATTATGCACAAAAATACATGTCTATCATGTGTCTTCAGGCGGTTTTTGGGTTTTGGAGCGTTTCCGGACTTTGAAAAAATCCCAGATGGCCCAGGGAATTAAAATCACACTCAATACCTGGTTGAACAATGCATGCTCAGCCATATCAGGGTCAGTGGTCAGCCATCCGTCCCAGAAACACCATAGACCGAATCCCATCAAAAGCAGTGTAAAAACATAGGGACTCATACGGGGCGGGTGTGGGGAATTATTGTCTTCTTTAGTCATAGCGTTCCTGTCCAATGATTGTTAGATATCACATTAGATGTCAAAAAGATTCGTTTTATATCATATTTCCGTGGCAAATACCATGCCCGATTCTTTTGATCCAACACCCAGGTCCAACATCCAGGTCCAACACCCAGATCCAACATCCAGATCCAACATCCTCATCAAACACCATGCCGTCGGATCAGGGAAAAAACAATTTATCCAAAACAAGACCAAAAAAACAATGGGTGTCAGAGGTGAAAATCCAGCCCAGATGTGCCGAACAATTTGCACAGATACCAATCTGCCAGGCATAACCGGCAAACCAGGTGAATTCCACAGAAGACACGGATGCAGGAATACACCCCCATGCCTGATGAAAACAGCCGATTTCAAACACATGACCATGGGGGTTGGCAAAGGTATGCAAAAAAGCCCCGTTCATTTTCATGCGTTCATCAGGAGCTGTCACTTGATGGCTGCAGTTGCGGCAAAGGATAACTGGCGAAGATCTTGATGCAATGTCCGGTGTTGTCCGGGTTGCAGTTTCCGGCGCTTGTCTGCAGATGACATGCATATCTTTAAGATCTGCCTGTTTCCACGGTTTTTTTCTGAATGTGGTATAAAGTTGCGCCCACCGGTGCAAAGGAAAGCATCACTATATTGACCCAGGGAATAAGAAACAGCAGGCCAAACTGCGGTAATGGAGGATAAAACAAGAATAACCGGACCCAGGGGGGTAAACAGGCCCATGACCATGACAGCCAGGGTGATGACCAAGGGAATGACAGCCCTGGGGATTTCCTGGCAGACCAGATAAACAAAAAATGACAGCCAGGAACTTTGGGCATAGGATACTTCTGTGCCCAGCACGATTTTTTCCGTCAACCTGGACATATAGTCCATAATATACACACAAAAAAACACCTGTGCCACCAGATAAGCTGCCACAACAGCCACAGCAGCAAGCAGCAGGGATAACACCCATGATGCAAGATGCCAGACATACAGCAACATTCCTTTTTCTGGCATTTCCCAAATCATGGCCAGGATGGCTTCATGCCAGAAAAAAACAAGACCTGAAAAAAACAACGCCAGCACAAGGATTATGGCAAACCGCAACAGTCCAAGCCATAACAGTTTTGGATTTGCAAAGGCAAACAAAACACCCTGGATATTGTATTTTATACCCCGAAAAAAATCCATGCCCCTGCCTTGTATCTTTGAATGAAAATACTTATTAGTACAATATAAAAATTACCAGCATCAAATTCAAGGAGATTCTTTGATGACAGTCTATTATGTGGACGGCAAATTTGTGCCCGACGACCAGGCCATGATTCCGGTGGACGATCTTGCGGTGTTGCGGGGATTCGGCATCTGCGATATCATGCGCACCTTTCATGGGAAACCCTATTTTATTGACGAACATATCCAGCGGCTGATGGATTCAGCAAAACAAATAGGCCTGCTTTTGCCATGGAAAACTGATGAAATCAAAGCAATCGTCCTTGAAACATTACAAAAAAACAAGCCAACGGCGGAAGCCAATATACGCATCGTAATAACCGGCGGTTCCAGCCCGGATTTTTTAACCCCCAGCGGGAATCCCCGGTTGATCGTCATGGTCACGCCACAGGCACAAAAATCGGGTGCTGTGGAAGCCCTCTATATAAATTCACAAAAACAGGTTCTGGAAGGGACCACCAGCAATTTGTTCGCTTTCTTCGGCAACACGCTGGTCACACCGCCTGCACAAGGGATCTTAAAAGGCATCACCAGAAAACTGATTTTGTCCCTTGGGGCACAATTTTTCCAGATTACAGAAGAACCCCTTTTTCTGAACCGGCTTACTGCGGCTGATGAAGTGTTTATCACCGGTACCAATAAAGGCGTTGTACCGGTGATACAGATTGATGATGCCATTATTTCCAATGGCAGGCCCGGCAAAAATACGGCAAAACTGATCCAGGCACTGGATCAGCATACCCGGCATTTTTCATCCCGGTAGGGCAATTAAATTCCGGCAAGGCAATTAAATTCCGGCACAAACTGTTGGCGGCTGTTTGTGTGAAATACAATTGATCCGAAAGGTGGTATCGGTGGCAAATTCTTTATGGCAGACCGGTCCCATTCTTTCAATGACATCCGGACCCAGGTTATAAAAATCCTGGAAAAAAGAAAAAAAACGGACACCGGGCACAGGTTCACTATTTTTGCCTGCTGTGGCAATATGCCACATAACCGGGGTATCTTTTGAAACAACGCTGTTGTTGAGAATATCCAATAGTTTTTTTTCAACATGAATGCTGTTTTTGGTACCGGTACTTTCCAGCCTGGAAGCGATATTCACCGGCTTTCCAATGGCTGTTACAATACGGCGGTTACAACTGCCCAGCGGCCCAACCAACGAGGCCCCATAGGCCATTCCGGCTCTGAAGTCCAAGCAGATACCGTGCTTTTTCACAAGGGTTCGGACCCGGTTTTCTTTGTCCATGGGATGACCTTTCTGCTGTAATGCATGGATCTGGTTGAATACGGAAGCGATGGCCATTGTCATGATCATCAGACGTTCCGGCAGGCCGGACGGTTTTCTTGTATTAGGCGGATCGAATATTTCCATATTTTCCCAAAAAACCGCATCCCCTAAAAAATTATCAACCCGGCATCCGTATGCGGCAACTGTATCAGTTGCAATTTCATGGCAGACGTTCAATACCAGAAAAAAATCCCTGGGAGACAAGGCTTTTCTGACAATGCTGGATCCCACCATATCCATGAAGGCATAAACCCCATTTGGTTCAATAATGGGGGTCATGTTCAACTGTTGTGCTGTCACAGCGCCCACTGCCTGGAGATGGTTTTTTAATTCATCCAGTTTCTGGATTTTTTCATTGAGTTGCACAAAGGTGTTACGCAGATTTCTTTCCTTGCGCCAGATAATTTTTGCCGCACGCCGTCCCCTTGCCTGTCCTAGATGCGCCAAAGAAGCTGTTTCAATGGCACTGATGAGCAAATCAAACCGGAACTTCAAATCGCTGGAATAGGTCTGATTATCACCGGTTTTTTGAAATAATTGCTGGTCCACGGTATTAAATACAATGGCTCCGTAGTCTGGAATGTACACCGATACAAAATTGTCGGGTGTAAACCAGTGTATGATATCCATATTCACCAGAATATCGGGCAGCACTTCAAACTGCCTGCCGTCATAGGCAATAACAGACAGGCTGCCCCCGGTCGGAGCAGACCGCAGTTCTTTTTGGGGAATATGATCGATAAAGACAATTTTAATGCCGTTTGCGTAATATTCGGCATGCTTTCGCATCACATGGGCAATAACCCCTTGTGTTTTTACCTGCCTGCCATAGCTGTTTGCGGTAAAAAGCCTTATGGGGGACAGCTTTATCCACCGTATCACCGCAGGGCCGAACCATTTAAACCCCAGGCCGGAAAGCCCTTTGCCGTCAAGTTTGTGCACCACTCCTCGGTCCCATTTATGGGGCGGCAAAAATTTTTCCCCGGTATGATCTGTTCCATACACCACACCGGCCAGTCTAGCTTTAAGCAGGTCCAGGCTGAATTGTAACAGCAGTGCCAGCACATTTTTTCTGCTGAAGGCAAGCCGTTCAAACCGGCGGATATCAGGGATGTCCGATCTCATATTTTTTCACATCGAAATATTTGTCGCACCATGTTTGTCGCACCATGCCGGCAACCGGAGGTTGCAAAGAAGATTTTTTCAGCAGACCGGCATGCGTTTGAAACAGTCTTATGTTTTATATACCGGGGCAGGCACAAAAATCCAGCAAAAAATGATATGCCCTCACACAATGGCTTTGAGAATCTGTTTTGTTTTCACAAGGGCCTTGCCCATCTGGTTGGATTTGTATCCCAGAGGAAACTGAACACAGTGCTTTTTTACAAACCCGGACCGGGCGATTCCCTGCCACCGCTTTTCCAGTTCGTGGGGAGCGATTTTCATATGAACAGGAGAAAAGGTGAGTGCCAGAGAGCCTGGTTCCAGGTCCAGACGCTGGATACCGGCCTGGATGGCATACACCCTGAGCATGATTTTTAACAGCATGTTTTCCGCCTGCCCGGGCAATTTTCCATACCGGTCTGTCAATTCTTTTTTCATGTCGGCAATATCTGCAACACTGTCCAGTCTGGACAGGCGGCGGTAGAGGGTCAAACGCTGTTCAACAGACGTAATATAATCTGCGGGAAACCCGGTTGACATGGGTACATTGATTTCTGGATCCAGCGGATCAATGGTTGCATCTCCTTTCAAATCATGGACCGCCTGGTCCAGCAGCTTTAAAAACATATCATACCCGACTGCTGCAATATGGCCGGACTGGGATGCACCCAGAGCAGTCCCGGCCCCCCGGATTTGAAGATCTTTCATGGCAATCTGAAACCCGGATCCCAGATCCTTGTATTCCATCAGAGCGGAAAGCCGTTTTTTTGCGTCCTTGGAAATCAGGGATTCATCTGAAACAAACAGATAGGCATAGGCCTGGTGATCTCCTCGTCCGATGCGGCCGCGAAGCTGGTAGATCTGCGAAAGGCCGAACCGTTCGGCTTTGTTGATGATCATGGTGTTGGCAGCGGGAATATCCAGGCCCGATTCAATGATGGTGGTGCACACCAGAAGATTGATCTCTTTGTTGACAAATGCGTGCATAACCCGTTCCAGCTCGGTTTCAGACAACCGTCCGTGGGCAACACCGATGGTTGCTTTTGGCACCAGTTTTTCCAGAGTTTCAGCCATCTTGAAAATTGTTTTAATGTTGTTGTGGACGAAAAACACCTGGCCCTGCCTGGATAATTCCTTTTGAATAGCATCTTTTACAATGGCATCCTCATATGGTGAAATATAGGACACAATGGGCGACATGTGCAGGGTCCTGGGAATGGGGGTGGCGCTCAGTGCCAGTACATCCACTGTACTGCGTTTTTGTTTCAGAACTTCCTTGTGTTTGACCCCGAACCGCTGTTCCTCATCGATCACCAGCAGCCCCAGGGATTTAAAATCCACATCTTTTTGCAGCAGCCGGTGGGTGCCGATGACAATGTCCAGCCGTCCTTGAGCCATCTCTTTTATGATTTTTGCCTGTTCTTTGCGGTTTCGAAAGCGGGACAGGCAGGCGATATGTACGGGATATTTTTCAAACCGATCCCGGAAGGTGGCAAGATGCTGTTCCGCAAGGATGGTGGTGGGCACCACAACCGCCACCTGCTTTCCATCATTGACCGCCTTGAATGCCGCCCGCACAGCCACTTCTGTTTTGCCATATCCCACATCCCCGCAGACCAGCCGGTCCATGGGTGTGTCCGATTCCATATCCAGATGGATATCATCAATGGCCTTGAGCTGGTCCCGGGTTTCTTCATAGGGGAATGAGGTTTCAAAATCATTATAATAATTGTCGGGTCGGCTGAAGGAAAACCCCTTGTTGATTTTTCTTTTGGCATACAGATCCAGCAGATCTGCCGCCATTTTTTCCACTTCTTCTTTTGCTTTTGCCTTGGATTTGATCCATGCTTTGGAACCGATTTTATCCAGAACCGGTGTATATCCGTCAACACCGATATATTTGCCGATCATTTCGATACGGTCCACCGGCAGGTACAGCTTGTCCTCATCCTGGTATACAATCAGAATGAAATCCTGGGAGATGCCGTTGATATCCAGATTATACAGCCCTTCATACCGCCCTACCCCGTGCTCCATGTGCACAACAATATCTTGTTTTTTGAGCTCCTCCGGGGCAATCATTTGTGTTTTCACGTCCCGTGAAGACCGTTTTATCCTGCGGATACGCTTTTTACCAAAAATTTCATTTTCGGTGATAAGAACCAGGTTCTTGTCTTTTACTACAAATCCCTGTGACAGATCTGCCAGCACATAATATATGCCGCTATCCTGTTTTACCGCCCTGTTGAAATCTCCCACCTGAACCAGATTCAGGCCATAGGGGGACATCAGGGATATAAGGCGCTGGGCCCGGGATTTCTGGTGCACCACACAGACAATTTTCGCACCCTGGTTCACGTGCTGCTGCATCCATTGCACCAAAGGTTTTAACGGAGTTTCAGCTGCGTTTTTTTCAACCATCCGGCCGCCCTCTATCTGGCATCCCAGGCTGTCATTGGTTTCAGGAAAAAAATGAAACACCTGTGCATCATGTGATTCAGGTTCCACTGCCAGTTCCGTGAAAACAAGACGTTTTTTGTCTTGCAGTTCTGCTGTGACCTGGTCGAATGACAGATAAATATCTTCGGGCGGAACACACAGTCTTTTTTCAGATGCCACTGCCTGGTAATTGCTGCGGGCCTTGTTTTCAAACGCTTTGGCCTCCGCGGCCAGAAGATCCGGAGAATCCCATATGACAAGAGTCTTTTCTGACAGGTAGGAAAAAAAAGAATCCAGACGGTCGTATACAATGGACAGCATGCTTTCAATGCCGGGAAAACGGCCTGCATGACGGGTTTGTGTGACATACTCTGCAATTTTTGCAGCATCCAGACCGGCACGCTTTCCTGCGGCACGCAGTCGTGCCAGAATATGGGGAAGGTTTTGTTCAGGCACAACCGCTTCTGTGGCCGGCACAACGACCAGTTCAGACAATTGCTGGATGCCCCGCTGGGTATAGGGTGAAAAACTGCGGATGGATTCCACCAGATCCCCGAAAAATTCCATTCGCACCGGCCGCTTGTCACCCGGCACAAACACATCCAGAATATCACCCCGCACCGCATATTCTCCGGGATCTTCCACCAGAGAGGATTGGGCATACCCACCGGCTTCAAGGGCCGTGACCAGGGCATTTCTGTCGATTTCTTCATTGGCCATGACCAGTTCTGAACAGACAAGAAGAATCTTTTGGGGAACCAGTTTCTGGAGCAGTGTGTCAATATAGGTCACTATCAGATATGGCGATGATCTTTGTGCCACCAGACGGGACAAAACCCCTAAACGCCGGGTGGATGTCTGCCTGTGATAGGACAAAGAGGTAAAGGGCTGAATATGGTAGCCCGGAAAAAAAAAGACCGCGTCTTTGTGATCCGGCAAAAAAAACAACAGATCATCCATGAATTTTGCAGCACTTTTCTGGTCCTGCAGAACCGCAACCATGTCACAGGGTGTTTGTTTGAACAACCGTGCGGTCAGATAGGCTTTATGGGAACCTCTCTGCGGGGTGAGCACCAGGGCGTTTTCATGGGACTGCATATGGTCGATAATGGAAGATATCATGGACAAAGGTATATGGATAATCGTATGGGGTAAAAGGCCAATATAAAATAATGGCCTTCATGTAATAGAAGCTGGTCAAAGAATCAAGTCCTAAATCATGGCGGGATTTATTTGAATTTATTGGCCAGATCGTTATCAATCACATAAATACAGACTTCATTGGCCCCCTGGCTGGTATAGCCGAACTTGGCGGTCAGGTTGTCAATAAGAAATTTTACATCTTTTTTGATGCGTTTGTCATGGGTTCTGAACTTTTCAGTATCAAAATCCTTGATAGCGTTTCGAAAGTTTTCATTGTCAATAAACGGTTCCAGTACCCGTTTTTTCAGATTGTGAACATATCTTTCATACAAGGATTCAAACAGACGGGTATCAACAATATTTTTGCCCTGGATCATGATTTCATGGGTCAAAGTGCGGGTGGTATATTCCTTGAGCACATCGTTCCGGATTTGCTCGCGTTTTTTGGTGTCCAGGTTTTCCGATATCAGCCTGTTTTCAATACTTTCAAGAAAGGCTTCAGTCACAAACAGCTCTTCTTTGGTAAAAATGCAGTTTACCACGGAATTGAGTTCATTGGTCACAGCAGAAATATAGTTTTTTATATCCCTGGCAATCTGGTCTTTGTTATAATAGTACAATGCTTCTTTTACCTGCTGGAGCACACTATAATCATACATACGCAAAAGACTGGATAAAAAGCCTTCAGGAAGCAGTTTTCCGGGCTGGCTGTCCAGTTTATTAAAAAACGTACACAGATCCGGCATATTGATCAGCCGGTCTTCTTTTGCATATTTCGAATAAAACTCATCAAAAATTTTAATGGCATCTCTGCCTGACAGCCCTTCTTTTCCATACATTTCCGATTCCGCAATAATGTTTGACAGCATTTTCTGGTCAAGGCACCGAAGATCTTCGTCATCCAGCCATTTGGGCATATTGCCGGAAAATATCTCCATTTTCAGCAGCATGAGTTTATCATCACAAAAGTTTTTGTATTTATCAGGCTGTTGAATCCATTCTTCAAGGGCAAAAGATTTTTTATTGGTGCGGGTGCATACGATGGTCCTGGCAAAATTGTCCAGCACCATGGGCAGAAAACTGCCTTCTATGTGACGGCCGAATATGTCCAGATAGATCTTCACTTCTGTCTTCCAGTCCAGTACATAGGGGATATCAATGTATCTGATCCGGTCCTCAAACGACGGAAAATCCCGGATGTTTTTTTTGTCTTCGGGATTCATCAGCGCAAAGAAAAGGGAATCCACCCGTTCCTCCATATTTTCCACTTTATGAATCCCTTCGGAAATAATATTGTGCAGCTCCACCAGGCGCTCGATATTATGAGATTTGATATCCATGAGGGCATAAATGCCGTTATTGATTTTGGCAAAATTGGAATAGGTGTACTGGATAAGGTTGGAATCCTGGAACAGCGTATTGATTCTGTTCTGCAGCATCTGGTTGGAAATAATGTTCTGCTTGACAGGTTTGTCTCCGGGATTGAACACGGAAATACCATTGCCGATCCTGCGGTTGACGTAATAGGGCCTGGCATAGAGCATCCGAAATACTTCTTTGGGGTCCTGCAGCCGCTCCAAAAGTGCGTTGTAAATGGAAGAACACACCGTACAGGTCTCTTCGGAAAATACCCATTCATATTCTTTTTCCGTGAACAGCCGCCATTTGAATTCATCATTTTTAATCAATTCATCCAATACGCCCCGGCGCTGTTCTTTGGGGATCACCAGAAACGGATTATCATGGGCCAGGCAGGGCACTTCAATATAATCGCCCTCATGGATCGGCAAAAAAAGTTCTTCCGCCTTATTGCCCGATGCCGCATCATTTTCTTTTTCAACATACTGCATCAACCGTTCAAATGCAGACAAGGGAAGAGAATGGTCTTTGTCATGCAGTTTTTTGATATGCAACCGCCAGACAATTTCATATCTGAGGCCTTCTCTGGTATTGGCATAGCTTTCAAATTTTTTGAGCAGGTTGTTTAAAAAAGTGCTTTTGCCGCACCCATGGGGGCCGTAAAATATATAAATGCGGTTCTGCTGGGCGCCGTGACGCAGGTACTCCATCTGTTTCATGAACCGGTTGGCAAAAAGCATGTCAGGAAAATACGGATTGTCAGAGCCTTCCACAAAAAGCCTGGTACAGTCATAATGGGTGAACGCCAGATTGTCCCGATCACCGGTCAACGGATCTTTGTATTCTTCTACATGGGCTTTCACCATATCATGAAACGACTGGAAGATGTTTCGTAAAATATGGGAGGGCCTTTCCTTCAGGATATTCAAAAACACTTCAAAAGAAACCGGCTGAAGACGCTGATAATCCTGAATGTTTTTGTCCAGCAGTTCCAGGGCCTGGTCAACAGATTCCGTTGAGACTGTGTTGTCTTCCATAATAGATTATAACTCCTGCTTGTGCAGTTTACGGTCCTTGATCACATACCGCACCCGTTTCCATTCAATGGGAGCAATTGCGGCTTCAGGAGAAGCACCTGGTGCGGAAGGGTCCCAGAAATTGGTATACCTGGGATCAATATTTGCAATATTCCTGGGTTCACTGGTTTCCAGATGCACTGGTCCCCCCCATAAAAATTCAATACCGATCATGGTATTTTCGATAAAATCCTGCTTCAAGGGTTTGTTTTCAAAGCGATGGTCCAGGTACAGGATCCCTTCTTTGGTTTTTTCTCCATCAATGCGGATGTCAGGCGGATGATACAGGGTATTGATGACCATCTGTTTATAGTCGTGCACTTTTTTGGACTTGATATAATACTGCCAGGTCATGTTCTGGCTGTTGATGCGTTTGCCGGCAACAAACAGGTTGTGTCTGTCCACAAATTCCTGGTCCAGAAAGGTATTGATGAAGGTGAAATCATTCATGTTTTCCCGTACCGTGAAAATAAACGATTGTCCTGTGTTTTTGTGCTGGTTATATGTTTTTTTTTGCACCGCATCATTGAGAAGATAATAGTCAAAAGAATATTTTCCCTTGTTTTCCATTTCCTGGATATGTTCAAACAACCGCATTCCCAGAGCATAGGGGTTCAGGCCCACCCTGGGCATAGCAGTCACGGATGCATTGACTTTTGCATAGTCTGCTTCATGCCCGCTGATTCTGTCATCTGCCATGAACAGCTTTTCATGCCAGTAAGATGCCCATCCCTCGTTCATGGTTTTGGTACGCATCTGGGGCTGAAAATACAAAGAAGTGCTTCTGACGATATGGATCACAGATTTCATCCATTCATTTTCTTCCCTGCGCAAAAAAGGGGAATACCGGATAATATACTCCATGATATCCATCCGGGGCGGTGTTTTTGCCTCTATTTCCTTGCGGTAAAGCTCTTCAAATTCCGGATATTTACCTGTCACCTTTTCAAAAAAATCCCGATTGTCTTTTTGGCATTGGTTATATCGGGATATTTCCTTTACATATTGGTGCTGGGGTACGGATCTGATCTTTTGTAAAAACACATCAAAATAAAAATCCGTTCTGGATAGTTTTTTTCTGCCACCATCTGAAATAGTGCGGTTGAGATCCTTGTGAAATCCCACCAGATTGTCCAGTCCCCTGGCAAATTCAATTACATAGTCCAGCCATCTGCCTTTTTCACTCCGAAGTCTTGCAATCATGCGCTTATCTGACAGAGCCTGTCCGGCAAGGTCAATATCCCAGGTGTTTTTGTAGAACAGATTATTCTGAAAAAAATCAATGTGGCCCAGCACATGGTAAAAAATCATCACATTGAGCCAGTCCGGGTTATTGTCATTGTAATAGGAAATGGCCGGCCGGGTATTGATAACGGTTTCAAAGGGGTTGGAGGGGTATGCCTCATACATGCCTTTCCCGGACAACACCCGCACATCATGGACCCAGTAATCATAGAGTGTGGGAATCATGACCTTGGGTGATAATTCTACCAGATCCCGGTTGGTTACAATATATTCAAGGGTTTCATCATCAAACCGCAACCCGGCATCACGGGCCCGGATCTTGCATTCTTCCATAATCCCTTTGACATGTTGATTGACCAGTTCCATATGCAGCTCACTTTCCGGCTGACAGGCACAACCTTATTTTTTAGGAAATCAGGGTCTTGATTCCCTGTATAATCCTTGTATCATCCACATTTTCTGCCATAACATCCAACTTGATGAGATGGTTGTGTTTGGTTAAGATGCCCGATGACTGTATATATTTTTCCACTTCCGTCTGTTTGGATCCTACATAGGAATGTTCCACAATGGTGATCCCGATTCTGGCGGCATAGGTCAGCATTTTTTCAATTTCTGCAAGGGTCTGTTTTCCATCCTTGTCCCAGTCATCCCCGTCGGTGCCATGGAATACATAGATATTGTAATCCCGGGCCAGGCTTTCTTTTTCCACGATATCATTCACCAGTTTAAAAGCGGTAAAGACTTTGGTGCCGCCGGCCACTTTATAGGAATAGTATTTTTGAAAATCAGAAACCTCCCTGGCTTCGGTATCATGGAGAACAAATCTGGTTTCCACCTGTTTTTCATACTGGTAGACCAGCCAGGAATAGAGCATCACATGCTGGGAGACCACTGTCTGGGTCACCTTCCCCCCCATGGAGCCGGAATAATCACGCAAAAAAAACACCAGTGCCTGGGATTCATATTCTTTTTCCCGGGAAAGGATACGGTAAATCAGATCCCGGGGTGAAACGATGAAACGGGTGGTATCAATGGCCGAAACATCCGGGATATTGCCCAAAGCGATATTGGTTTCAACTATTTTTTTCAGGGTAGCTTTCTTGTCCAGGACCTGCCCGATCCCTTTGTTTTTATCAGTGAGATCATACACATACCTGGCCAGCACTTTTTTCTTTCCCTTATCCTTTAAATTGGGCAGCTCAAAATCCTGGGACAGCACTTTTCCCAATTCATAGGCATTGGCTTCAATCTCATGTTCCCCCCCCTTGCCTTCACCCGGACCTTCTCCATCGCCTTCCCCTTCCCCATCCCCTTCACCATCTTCTGGCCGTATGGGCTGTTCACCGATGACATCACCTTCCTGGCCGTCACCGGTACCGCCGGTAGGTTCTGCCTCCCCCTGTTCCTGTTCTTCGATAATATCATCATGCACAAATTTTTCTTCCACTGTGGTGGGAACCACAATGATCTTTTCTTTGCCTTTTGACCCGGGCTTTACAATCCGGCCGATACGGATTTTGCGTTTGAACCCGTCCTGTTCTCTTTTTTTGTCTTTTTCAAGGAGTTCATCAAGGGTTATCATGGAGCATCCCCCTTTTTTTAATTGTCATCCTCCTGGCTGCAGAAGTATTCAATGGTTTTTTGGGCGCAGGTTCTGCAATACCCAAGTTTGTCATTCATGGTGATGGTCATGCGGTCATAGAGTTTCTGGTTTTCTTCATTGGTCCGGTTGGCCAGCGCCCCGATCAGTGATCCAGCACCGGCGATATCTGATTTCAGCCGTACATCGGTGATGGCCTTGACCAGTTCCAGGTTGTCCATAAAATCATAATTGGGATCCACCGACAGTTTCTGGCCGTAGATCTTGCGAATGGAATTTCGAAAAGATGCCCGCTGCTCTTCCGTCTTCAACCCCAACCGTTCTTCCACATTCTTGATATAGCGTTCATCTATTTTCACGGCTTTTAATTCACCGGTCTGGGGGTCCTTGTATTTCCACATCATATCGGATCCCAAGTGTTCCGCATCCACACCGATGATCATGTTCACATAATTAAGAACATCTTTTTTAATGGCAAGGGGTTCATCCATATAGGCATTGAACATCTCGGTCATGATGCGTTCCCGGTAAAGCCCTTTGGCAATTTTCAAATCTTCCATGTATTTGGCCCGGTCTGCCGGTTCATGGACATAATCCAGGACCGTCCGTTCCAGGGCTTTAAAAATATCCAAAGCAAACATGCACTTGCCTTCATTGGTTTCAGAAGATTCCAGCAAAAGCTGAACCGCCCTTCCCAGGTTCCGCTGGCCCAGGCCTTTCTGGCCGAACCGTTTGGTGATATCCGTGTCCTGGTTCAGGGTATCAATGAGTTCAGCCAGGGTTTTGAGGCTTTTTTCTCCGGCCACTTCCCCGGCTGCCAGCTTCATGGTCTCAACCGGTGTCAGTTTTTCAGACCTGGGCAGACGGGTTAACACAACGGCAACAGAAGCTGCATAATTGAGGTTGGGATCCTGGTGCAGTATTTCATGGGCCAAAGACCGTTTGGTGTCCTTGCCGATGGCATATTCAGTCAGGGTTTTCTGGATCTTGTAGTCTGTGTTATGGGCCACATAACAAATGCGGCACCGGTCAACAATGGGAGCCTCTTCTCTTTCGGACAAAAAGGTGTCAAACTCTGAATTGTTGCTGGTAGCGATAATCAGGGTGTCTATGGGCCATTTGAATCCGTCCAGCTCTATCATTCTGTTCTGAATGACTCCGAGGTAGACCTGCACCAGATCTTTTTTGTTTTTATAAATTTCATCGGAAAAATGGATGCCCCCGCCTGCCACCCGGGCCAGGGCACCCCGCCGCAGATCAAACCGGTAGGGATTGTTGGTATCGGTTATGTGCAGCAGCCGCTGGATGGATTCTTCCCCCATGAGATCCACGGCAGAGGAGGTGATCTTGTCCTTTGCCGGATATTTGCCGGTGATGGTTCCCAGGCTTTCGATGAGCGGTACCGGTGTTATTTCAATAAAAGAAAGCATCTTGTTGATATCATTGTCACAATATTCTCTTATCTGGTTCCAGATATAGGCGGAACAGGCCCCGAGGGGCCGGTATTTTGCATAAATATTTTCAATCTGCTGATCGGTGAATTTATATTTTTTTGCAAGATACGCCATGGACTGGTCTTTGGATGCCTCAATGCTCATGGCCAGTATCATGGGGTCTTCATAGGTTTGGGATTCAATGAAACGGATCTGTCCATATCCCCCCAGTTTGTCCAGGTTGATGAACCGAAAGGTATATTTTTTGTTTTCAGGAACAGACAAAAATTCCCTGTACCGGTCACACAGATATTCCACAAAAAAGGTTTTGCCGTTTCCCGGCTCCCCCACCAGCACAAATGCCATCTCCCTGGAAGAGCCTCCCTCTGACGCATCCTTGACAAAGGACACAAAGGAATTGATTTCATCATACATTCCCACCAGGTATTTTTTGCCCTGACTGAACAGGTCAAACTGGTAGGTGGATTTGCCTTTTACAGTAATTTTTCGGATACCTGCATCCAGGATCATGCGCGAAACCCCCTGGAAGGCATCTTCAAACCTTTTTTTTCCTTTTTTTACCGCATCCACATGTTCCAGTAACGCATTCTCTTGTACAGGATTCGCTTTTTTTTTCACGGCCATGTTATCCTCCCCTGGGCGGCGCAAAGGCAGATATCTGCTTTGCATTGTATTGGACCTGGTCTTG
>JAIVHE010000009.1:0-13705 GCA_020201255.1 Desulfobacteraceae bacterium | reverse complement strand
CGTAATCAGCGGTTTGTAAAGGAGAAATACTGACGTTGGATAATGCAAACGACCAAAAGGATATGACCAAAAAACATTTGTTGTCGGTGCATGATATCTCCCGGGAACTTGCGGCAGGAACAGCCCTTACCAATTTTATATTGAAACGGTTCCACCACAGATTCCCTGTTGAAATGGTGGAGAACCGTCCCTGGTACCCCGAAAAGGCTGTTTCTCTGATGCGTGACATCAAGCAGTCTCTTGAGTCCGGCATGCTGCCCTCACAAATAGAGGAAACCCTTGACACAGAACCGGATCTGGAAAAGACCAGACAAAAAAATGATGCCAAAGGGCTTGCAGACCAGTTTTTTGAACAGTCCCATGAAGATATACGGATCAGCAAAGACGGATTACATCTTATAACCTCTTTTTTCAATGATATGGGAGAACACCAGAAAAAAATTACCGCTGCCCATGAAAAAAGGGCGTCAGCAGAAGAGAGAAAAGCCGCTGCCATTGAAAAAAGAGCGGAGGCGGAAGAAAAAAAAGCGGCTGCCATGAACAATATTGCAGCAGCGCTCCAGCAGATGATCAGACAGGGAAGTCAAACTTCCGCTGTTCAGGCTGTGACGCATGAAGCTGTCAAAACCATCCAGATGGATGAGGATTTGACCGACCTTCTGGACACTCCCCCGCTCCAATCCGAACAGATGGATGATCTGGGGGACCTGATTGATGCGGCATCCTGTGAACAAAACAATGAAACCGACCTGGATGACCTGTCCCTGCTGGTAGACACCGCCCAAAAAACAGAGGCTGCAAAAGACCTGGATGATCTGAATGAGTTGTTCAAAGATGATCCTGGGGCAAACATTTCTGCAGATCTGGATGATTTATCCCTGCTGGTACAACCATCTTTGACAGATGACCTGGATGATCTGTCCCGATTGATCAGCGACCGGAATGGGGCGGATACCGACACCAAAGAGATTGCCCCGCCAGAAGAGGATATTCCCCTTGATGACTTAACGACACTGGTGGATACGTCACCTTCTCTTAAGCCGGATGTTTCCCGTGATCAGGACCTTGAAAAATACAAGGCTGCCGTCATGAAGATCATAATGGGTTTAAAATCCCAAGGAGTCAGTGCAAGCCAAGCTGCCCGGCGACTGAACCAGGATAACGTGGAAACAATTTCAAAAAAACCCGAATGGACGGACAAAGCGATTTCACAGATCTATGCATTCATTGATGCGGCAGCCGGCTGAAGCTGTTGTTACCTGGCCCCTGCTTTTTTTGCAAACCGGGTATCCACGAATTTTTCCAGATCAATGAGGCTGGTCATAATCTTCATTTTGTCCATCATATATTTCTGAATAGTGTCCAAATCCTCTATTACCGGCAACAGTTCACCGGTGAGGATCCGGTCCGGTGGCCGGGTCAATACCCGGTGAATCACATCCTTGTCCTGGGACAGAAAATCACTGCCGATGATTGCGGCGGGATCCGGCTGTGCATCAATGGCAAGACCGGACCGAACAAAACTGGTACAGATTTCCTGGATGGCTTCCGGGTGCTTTTCCATGATCTCTGTGCGCATGACAAACACACAGCAGGGGTGTTTGGGCCACAGATCCT
Source organism: Desulfobacteraceae bacterium (assembly GCA_020201255.1). GTDB lineage: Bacteria > Desulfobacterota > Desulfobacteria > Desulfobacterales > Desulfobacteraceae > Desulfotignum. The sequence continues at coordinate 12,088 of JAIVHE010000009.1, read as the reverse complement.
TGGACAGGTAAAATTCTTCCCCGCCTCCCTGGGCAATGACCTGGGAACCAAAGGGTTCAGCCACAATAAAGCCGCCGATTTCCCCGTCTTCATCCAGTTGGATGGCTTCCGGCATCTGAAAGGGTGCCACAACCTCCAGAATGACGTCCACATTGGGTTCATTGGCTCGCCCCGGCGTCAGTCCTTTTTCCGATAACAATTTGTGAAACAGCATATTGTGAATAGACAACTGATAGGGAATCAGCACGGTTTTTCCTGCAAAATCCTCGATTTTTTCAATATGGGCATTTTTGCTTTTCACCAGAACACTGCCGGATTTATGGGTCAGCAGCAGCAGTTTCAAATCCACCCCGGACTTGAACAAATCCATGGCTGTAGGGGCCAGGATCAGGGCACCATCCAGTGATTTGGTGGCAATGGCATCTGCAACCTCGTTCCATCCGTTCTTGACAACAGTCTCAAGAGAGCAGTGTTCAAAGGTTTCCATACCTTTTTCAAGTTTGCGCTTGGTCACACCCAGGATAAGGTGGTCGGTAATCTTCAGATAACCAATTTTTATTGCCGGTTTTTCCGCCATCAAGGTACCTCCAAATATAATCATGGATTAAGACAAACTTATCTATTATGCGTAACTGTGTTTCAAAGTCAATAATAAACTGTCTGACCCGGATATTTGATCGTGTATTATACTTCCGGTCATATGACATGATACCAATCATTTTGCTCAACCAGAATAATTTCAATTGCCGCTATGCCTTTTCCATGAAATGGCGGGCCAGAATCAGATCATCCGGTGTTGTCAATTTTATGTTTGCATTGTCTCCAGGGGTGGTGTAAACGGCAAAACCGGCATGTTCCATCACCGATGCATCATCTGTTCCCGCAAATCCTGTACTCTTTGCATATTCAAATGCGCGTAGAATCACATCAAGGCAAAATACCTGGGGGGTCTGGGCTCTGTATATCAGATCCCGGTCCAGGGTTTTGTGAATCTGTGTGTTCGATTTGATCTGCTTGAGGGTATCGTTCACGGCCAGGACCGGTATGCATCCCCCTTTTTGGACGGCAGTATCCGTAAGGCGTTCGATCAAATCCGGCGTTACAAACGGTCGAACCCCGTCATGGATGAGCACCAGACAACCGGCCGGATCATGGGTAAGCTCACAGGCCTTGTTGAGGCCGTTTACAACCGATTCCTGGCGGGTATCTCCCCCTGCAATCAGATGAATCGTTTGTGTAAATGCATAGGGATGGATAATATTTTTTCGGCAATAGGACTGGTCGTCTTTGGGGATTACCAGGATAATGTCCTCTATGGGGCCATGGCGGTCAAACACCATCAATGTCCTGGTCAAGACCGGAATGTTGTCCAGAACCAGATATTGTTTTTTTATGGCAGTTCCCATGCGGCAGCCTTTTCCCGCTGCCACAATAATGGGTATGCACACAGGGTGTTCCATGGGTCAGCTCAGGTAGGACAATTGCTTTGGCAAAGGCGTTCCTTTGCCCATGTGGTCTTCACCGTAGTTGACACCGGCCAGGATGACAAGATCGTTCAATGCCCTGGAATCTCCTGTGAATATAACGGTCTCAAAATTTTCTTTTTTAATTTTACCGCCTGCCCACTGGATATCCAGAACCGATGATGCATCAAACTGGTCTTTGCCCACCTGCAGAACCACCTCTCCGCCGTAGTGCTGGACGATTTTTGCCACCAGAAGACTGGGCCGGCTGTGAAATCCCCTGTCCATGGGAATGGATACCTCAACGGAGGCGGTTTCCATATTTTTATTCAAAATATTGGATGCCACCTGTTTTCCGGATGACAAAAACTTCCAGGCATAAAACAAACAGAAATTCACCGCCCGGTCCAGCAGGACATCCGGGTCGATCAATTCCGCCAGGGACTGCCTGACGCGCATATATACATCCTTGAATCCCACATCATACAGATGGCGTTCATAAAAATGGAGCAGCCGGCCCATGACCTGGAGAATATGGAAAACAATGGAAAAATGGCTACGAAGCTGATCCAGGAGGATATTTTCATCTGCAGACTGGGTTTTCACCACATAAGAATCAAAGGAGGACTGGATGTTATGCACCTTCATCTCAAAGCTTCGGATAATAACCTCATTGATTTTTTCCGGTACCAGGTTGTGGATATCCTTGAGATCATACCGTTCATAAAAAGACAACGATTCAAAGGCCTTCACCACATCTAAAAATTCACTGGAGATCCGTGTCAGGCTTTTTTTCTGGTTGTCCCTGGCTGTGAAATCATCAATATTGTGGTCCAGCTGCTGGGTGGAGGAAATACCGGGAAAATAACTCAGATTATATCCGGAATGGGGAATGGTGATGTGAAGCCGCCTCGCCTCGGCCAGAATAACCGGTGCAGCCAGTTTCAAAGAATCCTGTAAAATTCGTAAGGTATCAGTGGCTTCCTGTTTGAAAAGATCGTGCCCGGCATATTCAAGCCGGTAAAAGGTGAGCCGGTTCATAATATGACGTTGAGAGTAGCAGGCCAGGGACAGATGCCGGACCAGGGCCCCCAGTTCCCGGTAAAAAAGCCATTCTGAATTTTTCTTTGCCCCGTGAAAATCCAAAAAATCTTCCAAAATATGGGAATTGATGATCAGTTTTGAATACAGCTTTTTGGTGAAAAGATAGGTATCATCTTCAATGGTGAGGATAAACTGTATGCATTTTAGAAATTCAAAGGAAAAAATATTGGCTTTTTCTTTGAAGGAAATATCACAGGTGTCATTCATTTGGAATTTTCCCGCACATTGGATAATTTCGGTTTGACCGGCCAGTAAGCCGAATTCTGTTGCCTGTTCCGGTTACCCGAAAAATACAGGCCAACGATCATTCATCTAAGGATGTACGTTGCCGCACACCTCAAGCAACCTACCCGGAAACTTTGGACGGACAGCCCTCAAGCGTTTCCCTATTTGGTCTTGCACCGGACGGGGTTTACCAAGCTTTCCCGGTCACCCGGGAAACTGGTGCGCTCTTACCGCACCGTTTCACCCTTACCTTTGAGGGGTTGAAACCAACCCGCAAAAAGGCGGTCTGCTCTCTGTTGCACTTTCCTTCACGTCACCGTGACTCCATGTTATGGAGCGTCCTGTCCTGCGGTGTTCGGACTTTCCTCCAGGTCTTTGACCCAGCGATCGTTCAGTCCGGTCAAACCGAAAATCTTACCTGTTAATCACCTGCCATTGGATCATCATCTACATGGTACAGGATGCGGCTGCACTGGGGGCATGAAATCAATTGATTCGCCCGTTGTATCTCAATGCACAACTGGGGCGGAACATTCATGAAACAGCCCATGCAGGATTCATTTCTCACCTGGGCGACAGCCTGTCCCTGGTTCATTTTGGCTATTTTTCTGAACCGGTTCATTAAAGATGGATCCAGGGTTTGTCCGATCTTTTTCTGCTGTTCCACAGATTCCACGAGCAGTTCCCTGTCATCCACTGTTTTTTTGTCAATTTCCGCCTGCTCGGCCCTGATCTTTTCCCGGAGCTGCAAAAACTGCTGTTCGCTCTCTGCAGCCGTTGCTTCCGCAGCTTCCCGCTGGTCATAAAATGCCAGCAACTGATTTTCCAGAACATCTTTGCGCTTTTTGTTGTCATCCACTTCCCGTAGCAAAACCTGATATTCCTTGTTGGTCTTTACCATTCTCAGGGTTTCATTGCTTTTGATAATCCTGGCATCCACTGTTTGAATTTCCTGTTCCGTATCCTCACATTGCTGGACAATTTCTTTTAACTCCTGCTGGTGGGTGCGTAAAGCGGTTTCAAAAGTTTCAAGCCTGGCCGCAAGGGTGATTTTTTCTTTTTCAACTTTCTGGATAACCGATTGAAGTCTGCGGATTTCAGCTTCAATCTCCTGGAGCCTGACAAGCGTTTCAATGTCGTTTTGTAAACCTTGGTTCATAAGCTGTCCTTACACTATGGCAAATGGGTCTGTTTCCTGATTAAAGCCTTTTATTTCCAGATCATATCCTGCAAGGGAAGCCGCCTTAACCATCCTGCCCGACAACAGATCCACCGCCAGGATTTCCGAGGCAAAATGCCCCACATCAATTAACGCTTTGCCGTGCTCTTCCACCAGCCGGGCCTCATGATATTTTATATCACCGGTGATAAACAGATCTGCATCGGATTGTAAAAAAACCGGTACCAGAGACCCGCCCGAACCTGTGCACAGGGCAATTTTTTTCACCACGATATCCATATTTCCCACAACCCGGATCTGATGAATCCCCAGCTGTTTTTTGATGTCAGACGCCATCCGGGCCAGGGAAATGGAAGAGGTTACCTCTCCGATCCTTCCGATACCGGTCCTGATATGTTGCTGATCTGAAACATTGGGGTCTGGAACAAGGGGATGGGTGACCACAACACCGATGCGGTCTGCAAAAAAATCATTCAGCCCGTTTTGGGCCTTATCCAGATTGGTGTGGGCACAGACAACGGCAATATGTTCTTTTGCTGCAATGGCAATAGCAGACCCAGGCATGTGTCCAAAATCAATGGTTTTTTCAGGGGTGATAAACAGTGGATGGTGGGTAAGCACCATATCGGCTTTCCACTGCCGGGCCGCGCGCATCACCTGCATACCCGGATCAAGCCCCACCAGAATTTTTTGTACCGGCCAATCCAGACTACCGGCACACAGCCCGCTGTTATCCCATGATTCTGCCAGGTCACAGGGAGCGATGTCATCGATTATAAGCAGAATCTGTTTTACGGTTGGTGTCATGATCCTTGGGCCCAAATACAAAAAGCGTGGTGAGATGCCACGCTTTTTGTAATTATTTTCTATATTGCTTTTTTGCAGGCATACTCATAAATGAACTGACCATCCTTATCATTTTTACTTTCACAAACGGTGTCTGTCAGGATGTCGTGGTGGGCCCACCTGGATTCGAACCAGGGACCGACCGGTTATGAGCCGGTGGCTCTGCCAAACTGAGCTATAGGCCCTTTACCCTTGGCACCCAAACAAACTTTAATCATATATAGCAAACACATATTCAAGTCAAGTTTTAATTTTCTATAAAGGTCTTGAGTTTCTTACTTCTGGTGGGATGCCGTAATTTTCGCAATGCTTTGGCCTCGATCTGCCGAATGCGCTCCCGGGTAACGGTAAAATCCTTGCCCACCTCTTCCAGGGTGTGATCGGATTTTTCCCCGATACCAAACCGCATGCGCAGCACCTTTTCTTCTCTGGGTGTCAAAGTAGCCAGGATTTTGCGTGTCTGTTCCGACAGGCTGAAGTCAATGGCGGCTTCCGATGGAATGGAAAATTTCTTGTCTTCAATAAAATCTCCCAGATGGCTGTCTTCTTCCTCTCCAATGGGAGTTTCCAGAGAAATGGGTTCCTTTGCAATTTTTAAAACCCGCCGGACCTTGTCAATGGGAATCTCCATTTTTACTGCAATTTCCTCGGGAGACGGTTCTTTGCCCATCTCCTGAACCAGGTATCTGGAGGTTCTGATAAGTTTGTTGATGGTTTCAATCATGTGCACTGGAATGCGGATGGTTCTTGCCTGGTCGGCAATGGCCCGGGTGATGGCCTGGCGGATCCACCAGGTGGCATAGGTGGAGAACTTGTATCCCCGCCTGTATTCAAACTTGTCCACCGCTTTCATAAGACCGATATTCCCTTCCTGGATCAGATCCAGAAATTGAAGCCCCCGGTTGGTGTATTTTTTGGCAATGCTGACAACCAGCCGCAAATTGGCCCGGACCAGTTCGCGTTTGGCGCAGTCAGCATCTTTGCGTCCCTTGTCAATGCCCCGGGTTATCGCTCGAAGATCATCAGCATCCCCTTTTATCAGCTCCCTGCGCAGGGCAACCTGGTCCATGACGGCCTGGATATCTTTATGCAGGAGAACAGCCCTTTCTGTATCCAGGTTTGTCCGGGCCGTGGCCCATTGCACAAATTTCTCCTGGTCAGAGGCTTGTTTGAGCATGGTATCTTTCATGACATGAAAGGTTTTTGCACATCTTTCCAGTAACGTGTCAACCGTGTCAAACCAGACAATGGTGCTGCGGATACTCTTTTCAATGGTATCAATGACATTGGATTCAAAACGCCAGCGTTTGAGTTCCGCAAAGATCTGATCTGTTCCCTGGTGGATCTCTTCCACCAGATTCTGGTATTTTTTGGTCGATTTTCTCAGGCCATGGAGTTGATCCCTTTTGGCCTGGCTGGCTTCATGGATCTCTTTGATGACGGTAACAGATTCCAGAAACTTATCCTGCTTTGACGCTTCATCCACCACCCCGTCCCCTTCATCCACATCCCGTAACACATGTTTGGGACGTATGGATTTTCTTTCCATTTTATCCCCGTACAAAAAAATGGTGGTCAGGGAGATCGGACAGTCCAGCATGGCGCGCAGTACATCCCGTTCCCCCACTTCAATTTTTTTAGCGATTTCGATTTCACCTTCACGACTCAACAGCGTGACCATCCCCATCTCTTTGAGATACATTTTAACAGGGTCGGTTACTGCCCCGAATTCCAGATCAGGACGTTCTTTCACTGATGAAAAAAAATCTTTTTTATCGGTGATGGCTGGTTTTTTATGTTTTGCTTCCTGCTTGATTTTTTCTTTTTTGTTCCCTGGTTTGACAGCAGGTTTGTCAGATGTTTTGGTACCTGCTTTTTTGTGTTTTTCTTTTTCAAGATCCACCATTGTAATGCCAAGCTCCTTAAACTGAACCACGATATCTTCGATCTGATCAAAAGAGGTCACGTCATCGGATATTGCATCATTTATTTCGGCAAAAGAGAGAACACCGTGTTTTTTGCCCTTTTCAATGAGCTTTTTTAATTCTGTTTTGCTGATCACCATATTGGCTTCTGACTTTTTTACATTATTTGTCATGAAATGTCTCCCAAAGGCTACCGTTATTGCCCATCATGTAATTGCCGAATCTCTTGCTGCTTCAATTTCAACAGTTCCATTACATCAGCATCACAGCCCTTTTCTGCATGTATGATCTTTGCTGTTAAGATATTTTCTTTCTTCTTTTTAATCCGGATAATCCTGTTGATGATGGATCTCGCCGTATTGCCCAGATCTGTTTCTTGCCCGAGCCCGTCTGCCATGGCAAGGGATGCAATCAATTGTTTGTCCCTGTCTTGTTCCATTTTTGCCATGACATGGTTGACAAACGAGTGGTCAAGCGGATCAGCTTTGACAATAATATTTGCAATACGGCACAGCCGCTGTGAATAAAAACAGTCCAATACCCCGGAAGCAACNCCACCTGTTCCTTGATTTTTTCAAGCACTGCCCGCTCGTCGATATTCAGTGTTTCTGCAAGTTCTCTTACGTGCACAGACCGCAAAGCACTGTCCTGGATATCCGCCAGGTGAGGTTTCATCTCATCTAAAATCCGTATCCGTCCCTCCACGGACAACCCATGGGTATCCATGGCCGTCTTGAGCAAAAACTGCATCACTGATTCTGCCTGACCCGCCAGGTCCAGGAAGGCTTCAGGACCGTGATTCACTACATAGGTATCAGGATCATCTCCCCGGGGCAGAACCAGTATGCGGGTGTCCACGCCTTCTTTCATAAAAATGGTGATGCTGCGTTTTGCTGCATTGATCCCGGCTGCATCTGAATCAAATACCAGCACCATGGTGGGGGCATAGCCTTTGAGTATCCTGACATGTTCAGATGTCAATGCGGTTCCCAGACTTGCCACCGTGTTTTTAATGCCATTTTGAAAAAGAGATAAAAAATCAAAATACCCTTCCACAATGTACACGGTTCCATTTTTCCGGCAATACTGTTTTGCCGCATGAAGTCCGTATAAAATCCTGCTTTTGCTGTAAACAGGGGTTTCCGGTGAATTCAGATATTTGGGCATCTGGTCATCCATAACCCGGCCTCCGAACCCGGCCACCTGCATATTAATATCAAAAATAGGAAACATGATCCGGTTTCTGAACCGGTCATAAAATCCGTTGTTTTGTTTTCTGGGCAAAATCAATCCAGACTGCAGTGCTGCCTGGCGGCTGATTTTTTCTTTTTTAAAAAAAGTCACCACCCCATCCCATTGGTCCATGGCATATCCAAGATGAAACGCATCAATGGTTTTTTGGGTAATGCCCCTTTTTTCAAGGTATTGTCTGGCACCGTCGGCTTTTGTGTTTTGTGCAAGAAGGCTGTTATAATATGCCATGATTTTTTTATTGAGGCCGAACAATGCTTCTTTCAAGGCAATTTCTTTGCGCCTGGCCGGATCAAGCTGCGGGGTTTCCACAACAATATTGTATTTGCGGGCCAGCATTTTAGCTGCTTCTACAAAAGAAAGCCCATGATATTTCATCACATAGGAAATAGCGCTCCCACCGGCACTGCATCCAAAGCAATAAAAAATCTGTTTTGCCGGATTCACTGAAAACGACGGGGTTTTCTCTGAATGAAACGGACACAGGCCAAAATAATTCTGGCCAGATTTTTTGAGAATAACAGATTCTGATACGATATCAACAATGTCTGATGTGTGTAGGATTTCTGAAATTTTATCTTCAGGAATAAACATCGCTTCAGGTCATGACTCCAAAATTTCAAACGGTTATGTAATAGTACCTAAATTTAAGTACATAAAACAACTTGTCAATCACCCGGATGGATGATTATGCTGATGCTGAAATCCGTATGGCTTCCTGTAAATCAAGGCTGCCTTCATAGAGTGCTTTTCCTGTAATCACGCCGGTCACCCCGAATGCTGCGATCTTGCAAAGGTTCTTTATATCTGCAATGGTGGCGACCCCTCCGGAAGCGATAATGGGTATGGAAACCGCCTGTGCCAGGGCTGCTGTTTCTTCGATATTCGGGCCGGTCTGCATCCCGTCCCTGTGAATATCGGTAAAATTGATGGCAGCCACGCCCGAAGCTTCAAACTGTTTTGCCAGGTCAACGGCACGGGTATCGGATGTTCGGCTCCAGCCTTCAACTGCCACCATCCCGTTTCTGGCATCAATTCCCACCACAATTTTGCCTTCAAACAATTTACAGGCCTGCTTTACAAACTCCGGGCGATACACGGCTTCACTGCCGATGATAACCCGTGACACACCCGCGGCAATATATTTTTCAATGGTGGAAATATCCCGGATTCCGCCACCCACCTGGATGGGTACGGACACCTGGTCCAGAATGTGTAAAATGGTATCAAAATTTTTGGCGGATTTGGCAAAGGCCCCGTCCAGATCCACCACATGGATCAATCGGGCCCCCTGTTTTTCCCATTTCAGTGCCATTGTTCCAGGATCATCAGAATAATGGGTGGCATCTTCCATGCGCCCCTGGAGCAACCGGACGCATTTACCCTGTTTGATGTCAACTGCAGGTATGATAATCATAAATCTTATATCTTCTATGTGCCGGGTCTTTGTCACCCGCGTTTAAATCTCAGTGATGATCACAGAGTGCCTTTGCTGGAAAGTGTGCCTGCAATCTTGTCATGAATCCGGGTAGCCTGGTGCAAAGACCGTCCCATGGCCTTGAATATCGATTCCAGCACATGGTGTTCATTGCTGCCGTAATGGGTATTGATATGAAGGTTGAATCTGCCTTCCGTGCAGAATGCCTGGAAAAATTCTTTGGCAAGAAATGCGTCAAACGCAGTACCTGATGTGAGATTTTCCGGAAAATGATACACAAGATAGGGCCTGTTGGACAAATCAATGGTTACGCTGGAAAGGGCTTCATCCATTGGCACGCAATTGCTGCCAAACCGCTGAATCCTTTGTTTGTCACCCAGGGCAGCAAAAAAAACCTGCCCCAATACAAGACCTGTGTCCTCCACTGTGTGATGCAAGTCAACATCCAGGTCGCCCTTGGCTATGATCTTGAGATCAAAAAAACCATGAACACAGAAAGCGGTGAGCATATGATCAAAAAAGGCAATGCCCGTGGTAATGTCTGCCTTGCCTGTTCCATCCAGGTCCATTTGAATCTCAATCTGTGTTTCTTTTGTTTTTCTTGAAAGCCGTGCATCCCGCGCCATGAGAAAACCCTTGAAAATAAATGAAACCTGTTGTTATCAGCAGCCAGCCATCGCCATAGAACAAAATATTGCCTCAACGAATCTTTTTATAATACGCAAATATACTTTTATTGTCAATTAATTTGTCGGCATGAAAAACAACCGCAGTCTTGCAAATAATACAAATATACATTATATTACCTTCAGGTTACAAACACTGTACAATCTGGGGATAAAAAAACATGGCGATAAACCAGATTTCCGGAAATATATATTCTGCTCCGTACAACCCTGTTTTCGGGACGTCAAACAGTGTTCCATCGACCCAGCGAAATCCTGATACCAGCCCGTCAGATCAACCATCCCGGGGCACCAGACAAGATACCGGCACCCGGGAATCACATCCCTATGCCCGGACAGGTCCTGCATCATCCCCGGGGGAACTCACCACGGCTGAACGCATGCTGCTGGCTGAACTCAAAAATGCAGACACCCGGGTAAGGCAGCATGAAATGGCCCATGTAGCCGCCGGTGCAGGTGTAGTTACATCTGGTGCCAGTTTTACTTATAAAAAAGGACCGGATGGCCAAAACTATGCTGTTGCCGGAGAGGTCAGCATTGATGCCGCACCGGTGCCCGGAGATCCCCAGGCCACCATCCGTAAAATGCAGCAGGTCAGAAGAGCGGCCCTTGCACCGGCCAGTCCTTCTCCCCAGGATATCAAAGTGGCATCCCGGGCCTCGGCTTTGGCTGCAAAAGCAGCCTCTGAACTGATGATTCTCCAGGCCAAAGAACGGGCTGCAGCCAATGAATCCAGGGCTTTTGGCAATATGAAAAACGCTTCCAATGAATATACAAAGGTCAGCATCTTGCCTGGAAAAGACACCCAAACTATTGATCTGGCCGTATAACCTCGCTGGGAAACCGGGGCGATTATTTGATCAATTTCACCATCTGCCTGAAATGATCCCCTTTGGCCCTTCGCATCAGCTCAAACAATACCATTTCCACTGAGGTGATCTGAGCCCCTGACTGCACAATTCGCTGGAGTCCGACTTCTTTGTTTTCTTTGGTCCTGGATGACACGCAATCTGATACGACCTGGACTTCATACCCTTTGTTGCGCAATTCATAGGCTGTCTGAAACACACAGATATGTGTCTCAATACCGGTTATCAATATCTGGTTTCTGGACAGGGCATCAAATTTTTCCATGAATACCGGATCCTGACAACAGGAAAAAACATCCTTTTCAATGGGAGATTCCCCTGCCATCAACTGCTGGATATCCGCCACTGTGGGCCCAAGCTTGGCAGGTATCTGCTCCATCCAGAGAATCGGCACCCCCAGCACTTTCATTCCCTTGATCAGTATCGCCAAAGATCCAAACAGTTTTTCTTTTTCATACATCAGCTGGGCCAGCTGACCCTGGACATCCACCAGAAGCATGACGGTATTGTCAGTGGAAAACATGGATACTCTCCTTTTTTGGATATATGATTCAACTTCGGGTAACCCCATTGTACATCAAAAAATATCAGACCAATCGCGACAAAGCAATTGGAATTGAATACCTCCTGACAATTATTGTCAAAACAGAACCGAATATTGGATAATTTGCCGCAACAGGTTTCTTGAAAAATAAATCATGGCCCTGGCAGACCAGGTTTTGTGACAAAAACGAAAAACCCTGCATGGTTTTTGCATGGTTTTTTGGCAACACGCAATACAAACATGATGGAGGCAGACAAACATGATTTCATCCATTCAAAATAATGCATCGGCTCTACAGGCATTTTCCAATCAGATAGTCGTCAGTGCCAATAATGTTGCCAATGCCTTGTCCGATGAATTTACCTCAAGCCGGGCCCACAATGTGGAGGCCACCCCCCGGGGTGTAACCACTGTAATTTCCAAAGATCCTGGCCCCGGCCCTCTGGTGGAAGATCCCCTAAAAAACGACGGGTCCCTCAAGGAATTATCCAATACAGACATCGCCCGGGAAATGGTCCAGCAGATGACGGCCCAGCATGGATTTGATGCCAATGCCA
>JAIVHE010000008.1 GCA_020201255.1 Desulfobacteraceae bacterium | reverse complement strand
GTCTACAACATCACCAAATTCGGGCTCCGGGCCCTGAGCCAGTCCATTTCCGCTGAAGGGGAAGGAAAGGTCCGCTCTTTTACCATCAGTTCCGGGTTTGTCAAAACGCCTTTGGCCCTGAACCAGGTGGCGGCCCAGGCCAAACAGCGGGGGATCACGCCCGAACAGGTGGTGACCGATGTCATGATGGGTTCCTCCCGGGTCAAGGAAATGATGTCACCGGTGGAAGTAGCCAATCTGTTTGTATTCGGGTTTTCCCGTTTTTCAAAATACCTGGTGGGCGGGGATCTTTTGTTTGACGGCGGAATGGTATTGACCTATTAAAATGTGATAAAAAAACCTTGATAAAACATAAGGAATAAGGAATAATTTGCGGTTTATATCTTGAACAAATAAAGCTGGAGCGGCATATAGCAAAGGATTATGACCATACCCATCAAGCCCATAAAGCCCAAACGTATTTCAGATCAGGTATTTGATCAGATCCGGGAACTCATCTACAGGGGCAAACTCAAGCCCGGGGAAAAACTGATGACGGAGCGGGAACTGGCCGAGGCCATGAATGTGTCCCGCACCACCATCAGGGATGCGATCCAGCGCCTGGTCACCATGGGCCTGATTACCCAGAAACAGGGGCAGGGCACCTTTGTCAAACCTATGGAGGCGGTGCAGGAAAACCCGTTGGCCAAGGCCATGGCATCCCAGTCCGCTTCCCTGGTGGACCTGCTGGAGGTGCGATTGGGGCTGGAGTGCAATGCCGCAGCTCTGGCGGCCCAGCGGGCGGATGAAAATGATATCACCGCCCTGGAGCAAAGTATTGATGAAATGCAGCATGAAGTACGTTCCGGACGTCTGGGCACAGAAGCGGATACCGCTTTTCACATGGCCATTGCCTATGCCGCCAAAAATCCTTTGCACATCCTGATCATGCGCAATTTTTATGATTATCTGTTCCACGGTATCAGGGAAAATTTGACCAGCTTATATGAAGATCCTGAAAATATTCAAATAATATTGACCCAGCACCGGGCCATTCTTGAGGCCATCACATCCCGGGACCCGGACAGGGCCTATACATCCATGAACACCCATATTGCCTTTGTGCGGGATTTTTTTAAAGGCAGGAAAATGTAACAGGGAGAGCCCTTGATCCAAAATCAGTGAATCAAGGGCTTTCCGGTCAGGCGGCACCATCCCTGGCAGATGAAGGTCTGATGCCCGAGATCACATCATAGTTTCTCAGGAGCGCTCCAGCCAGGGCATCGGTGTTATTCAAACGTGCATTCTTTCATTGCCTGGGATACCTGCCTGTATAAATCGGTAAACCGCAGCAGTCCCGCAAATTGTTTTTTTTCCATCACAAAAAGGGCATCATGCCGGTTCACAACAAACAGGTGAAAGCATTTGGCAAGCGTGTCTTCCACATCAACGATCTGGCCTTCTCCCGGAATATTGACAAAATCTTTGACTTGCACATCACCGGCTCTGCGGCACAGGTCCTTGAACGGGCTTTCCCACAAATTATAGTCTTTTCGCATGGTCTCCCACATATATTTGAAACCGAATTTATCAAGGGTTTTTTCCAGATCCACTTTGTTATAGTTTTTTTCCAGTCCCTTGAACAGATCGATGGGGGATATTTTTCCGATGATCTGTTTTTTTTCATCTTCCACCAGCAGGGATCTCTGCTCGGCTTTTTTTGCTAAAAACTCCTCCTGGGCCTTTTCCAGTGCGGAAAGCGCATCAAATAACGATGTTTTGTCCGATATTTTTGGGAATTTATCTGCTGAAACCATGAGTTCGCGCACTTTCATTTTTTCCATATATCCATTCTCCTTTTTTGGGTCATTATTTTTCTTTGACATGGTCTGCTTCAGCTGCCGCACCATGCTGCTCTTTATATGAAAGCCTTCAGCCGTCAGTACACAGTCATCAGCTAACCGCTAAAAGCTTTCATTCTTTGTTGTGCCCATCCGGGCATGGCTGTTATTGTTATAAATATATTTTCTTCAAGATAGAATAGGAAACCCCGCCAAAAGTCAATGGATTTTGTATTTCTTCCGTCTGAAAAAACATTCCAGGGGAATAGCTGACATCTTTTTGGATCTATGATAAGAATCATCATACATAGTAACGACTTTTTATCTTAGACAAGCAAATGGAGACATCCCATGGAAAACACCCGACTGTCCGTCACTGAAAAACCTGTTGACACCCTTGCATCCGATCTTGTTGTCTATTTTGCCGCCCGGAGAAAAGATATGCCCCCGGTGTGTGATCCAAAAATAGAAGCCCGGGTAACAAAAGCCCATGACTTGGGAGATTTTCTTGGCAAAATGGATGAAGAACTCCTGTATTACCCGGATGAAGACACAAAAGAAAAAAAAACCGGGGGCAGGCGCATCCTGGTGCTGGGTATGGGCAAAGAGGATCCTGATGAAGACCTGGACGATTTTCTGGACACCCTGCGCAGACTCGGGGGAAATACCGCCAAAGCCTGTGAAAAAACCAAGGCAAAAACCCTGGTGGTGTGTGTTCCCCATATGGCCCAGACACCTATGGAAAAAATCTCCCAGGCCCTGGCAGAAGGCATTCTTTTGGGGGATTACCGGTTTGAAAAGTACAAAAAAACCACTAGAAAAAAAACCGATTATGAAGGCATTGCAGATATCAAATTCTTTTCAGAACTTTCCGTCAAAGCCGTGCGCAAAGGGGCGAAAATGGGGGTGACGGCAGCCAGGGCCGCCTGTGCGGCACGGGATATGGCCAATGAACCGGGCAACGGATGGACCCCGAAGCAGTTTGCAGACTATGCAGCTGATCTGGCCAAAACCCATGGACTGGCATATACCTGCCTGGAAAAAAAAGAGATGGAAAAACTGGGCATGGGCGGCATCCTGGGCGTAAACCAGGGATCATCAACCCCGCCCTGCATGGTGGCCCTGGAATATAATCCCGGCAAAAAATCCGACACCCTGCTGTTGGTGGGCAAAGGAGTCACCTTTGATTCAGGAGGCATCAGCATCAAACCAGGCTCCGGTATGGAAGAGATGAAATACGACATGTGCGGCGGGGCTGCTGCC
The DNA here is from genome assembly GCA_020201255.1 of Desulfobacteraceae bacterium. Classification (GTDB taxonomy): domain Bacteria; phylum Desulfobacterota; class Desulfobacteria; order Desulfobacterales; family Desulfobacteraceae; genus Desulfotignum. Next base: position 8,118 of record JAIVHE010000008.1, on the reverse strand, counting down.
CTGGCCGCCATGGCAGCCGTGGCCGAGGAAAAACCCGATCTTCGGGTGGTAGCCATTGTACCGGCCACGGACAACATGTCCGGCAGCAGCGCCATCCATCCGGGTGACATCATTCACCATTATAACGGGGTCACATCGGAAATCGTGAACACGGATGCGGAAGGCCGCATGATTCTGGCCGATGCCCTGGCCTGGGGCATCAAAACCTATGCACCCGACTGCGTGGTGGATATCGCCACTCTTACCGGGGCTGTCATTATCGGCTTGGGCCATCATTATACCGGTCTGGTATCCAACAGCGATGCATTGTCCGACCGCCTTTTGGCCGCAGGCAAAGATGCCGGCGAGCCGGTGTGGCGCCTGCCGTTGAACAAAGACTATGAAAAACAGATCGAATCCAAGGTTGCGGATATCAAAAATGTCGGCGGCAAACCCGGGGGCACCATCACCGCGGCTGCCTATCTGTCCAAATTTGTGGACAAAACCCCCTGGGCCCACCTGGACATTGCCGGAACTGCCTGGGATTTTACGGAAAAATCCTATATCCCCAAGGGTCCTTCCGGCATCGGGGTCAGGACCTTTATCTCCCTGATCCGGACCTGGAAAAAATGGGAACAACCAAAGTGATATGGGAGAACCGGTAATTCATGATGACACAGGAATTTGAAAAGATTGTTCAGCAGGTGGGCACCGTGGTCCTGGGAAAAGAACCCCAGATCCGCCTGGCACTGGCCTGTATCTTTGCCCGGGGCCATTTGCTCATCGAGGACCTTCCCGGTATCGGCAAAACCACTCTGGCAAAGGTCCTGGCCCGATGTATGGGGCTGAAATTCCAACGCATGCAGTTCACCTCCGATCTTCTTCCCGGAGATATTCTGGGCATGTCGGTTTTTGACCAGCATGCCGCCACCTTTACCTTTCATCCCGGCCCCATTTTCACACAGGTGTTTTTGGCCGATGAAATCAACCGGGCCACCCCCAAAAGCCAGAGCGCCCTGCTGGAAGCCATGGAAGAGGAACAGGTGACCATTGAAGGGGAAACCCGGCCACTGGAGGCCCCGTTTTTTGTCATTGCCACCCAGAACCCCCTGGAACAGGCCGGCACGTTTCCGTTGCCTGAATCCCAGATGGACCGTTTCCTTATGCGTATCCACCTGGGATACCCTGACCGTAAAGCGGAAAAAAACATTTTAAAAGGTACTGGTGCAGAACCTGCCCTGGCAGCAATAAAACCTTTCATGGACACAACCGGGGTGTTACAAATCCAGGCACAAGTGGAACAGGTCCATGTGTCTGATACGTTTCTGGCCTATCTCCAGGACATCCTGGAGTTCACCCGGACATCAGGCACCTTCCAGTTCGGGCTTTCCCCCAGGGCCGGCCTGTCATTGTCACGGGCCGCCCGGGCCTGGGCCTGTCTCCACGGCCGGGATCATACCCTGCCCGAAGATCTTCAGCAGATGCTTCCCTGGGTGGCCTGTCACAGGCTGCGATCCAGCACGGACCTGGGACAATTTTCCCCGGACAGGCTGAAGGATCTGCTGAAAATCATACCCGTACCAGTGTAAGCCGGGCAAAAAATATTCATGACTCTGACCAGAAAACAGATTTTTATCCGTCCCACCCGGCATGGGCTGCTCTTTCTCACCATCCTCGGGGCCATGATGGCAGGTTCGATCAACTACAACAACAATGCCGGTTTTATCCTGGTTTTCCTGTTGGGGGGTATGGCCCTGATATCCTTGTTTTATTCGCTGCACAACCTGGCAGGCATGGATTTCACCTTTGTTTCTGCCAGGCCGGTTTTTGCCGGGCAGACAGCGGCATTCACCATACAGGTGCACGCAAAAAACCGGCAGAGAGTGGCGGTGCATATTGCCCTGCCAGAACAGGCCGGTCTGTGGACAACCATCCCGAAAAACGGGACAAAAACCCTGGAGATTCCAACAAAAACCACAACAAGGGGGATATGCAGTCCGGGACCTTTGGGTGTATCTTCTGTTTTTCCTTTTGGATTCTTCCGCCTCGGGGCCGGGCTTTGTGTGCACATGACCTGTCTTGTGTATCCGCTACCTGTAAAAGGATCTGCCGTATCAGGCCCGGGGGGAGGCGGTATCGGGGGAAGTGCTGAAACACAGGCGGCAGGGCCGGATGATTTTCAGGGACTGTCTTTGTACCAGCCAGGCCATGATGTGGGCCGCATCGCCTGGAAAGCGGTTTCCCGGGGCCATGGCATCTTTGTCAAGGATTTCACAGCCAAAGCGGACCGGTTCATAATGCTGGATTTTGATGCACTGCATTCCAGGGATACCGAATACAGACTGTCCCGGCTGTGCGGCATGCTCCTTGCCGCGGACCGCCAAAAACAAACCTATGGTGTAAAGCTGCCCGGCATTCTGATAGAACCGGGTAGTGGACAGGCCCACAAGCAAAAGTGTCTCCGGGCCCTTGCCCTGTACAACCCGAAAAAGGAGGCTTCTTGAACCGCGACAATGTTCAGGCGGTACCCGTTATTGTTGCCCTTGCAGCTGCCATTGCCCCCCATACACCGGCACTGCCGGGGTGGGTTATTGTCTGGTGCGTTGTCATGTGGGGGTATGTGCTGGCAGGGTTGAAAACCGGATGGCCGACTCCCGGACCCATCCTGCGCCATGTCCTGGCCCTGGCAGGCATAATCGGGCTTTTGATCACCTTCAGGATCAGAATCGATGCCGATGCCTTTGTGGGGCTCATGGCTGTCATGGCTGCCATCAAACCCTTTGAAATGGCCACCCACCGCCACCGGATGATCACGGTGCTGCTCACCTACTTTATTATCATTACCAGTCTGTTCCGGTCGGAATCTTTGTGGATTGTGCTGTACATGTTTTTCAGTGTTTTTATCACCACCGCAGCCCTGGTGCGCATCAACCATCCCGGGGGCCGGTACCGATCCAGCATCACCCTGTCCGGCCGGATTCTGGCCCAGGCCATCCCCTTGATGATCCTGTTGTTTCTGCTTTTTCCCCGGCTCCAGCATGGGTTGTTCACTATGGAAGCACCCGGAGCCGGAAAATCAGGGTTCTCGGAAATACTGGCCCCGGGCAGCATCTCCCGCATGGCCACGGATCAGTCTCCGGCCTTCAGGGTTGCATTTGACGGCCCTTTTCCACCGACGGATGCCTTGTACTGGCGGGGGATTGTTTTTGACACCTTCAACGGCACCCAGTGGCATCCGGCCAAAACCCCTTCTTTTATCGTTCCTGACCAGGCTGATTCTGCAGACCTTGTGTCCCATACCATCATTCTGGAACCCCATAAAAGCCGATGGCTTTTTGCCTTAGACCGGCCGGTGATCGGGCCTCCGGGCACGGATATTACCACCGGCCGCACCCTTTATTCACGACACCGGGTGACCCGGAAAAAAACCTATCAGGCGGTTTCCCGGATCAATCCATCTCAAACGGATCTTACAAAAACAGAGGTTCAGTCACCAGACCCGGTGTTTACCGGCCATGACAACAACCCCGAAGCCCGGCTTCTTGCCCGATCCCTGACCCGGGACATCCCTGATGTCAGCAAAAAAATCCAGCGGATACTCACCTATTTCACGGATAACAACTTTACCTATACCCTGACTCCTCCTCGGACCGAAACCCATCCTGTGGATGCATTTCTGTTTGAAACCCGGCAGGGATACTGCGAACATTATGCCGGTGCACTGGCCTTTCTGCTCAATGTTGTGGATGTGCCGGCCCGGGTGGTGGGGGGATACCTGGGCGGAGAGCGCAATCCTTATGGCAATTATCTGACGGTCCGCCAGTCCTTTGCCCATGCCTGGGTGGAGGTGTTTTTACCGGACAGGGGCTGGACAAGAATCGATCCCACTTTGGCTGTGTCTCCCGGGCGCCTGGCGCGGAACCCGGACGGCTCGTTTTCCTATTCTGGGGACAGCCCTGCCGTGTTCTCTGTTTTCAAAAAAATGACCTTTATGCTGGAAGCTGTAAATATCACATGGGAGGCATGGTTTACCGGGTATTCATTTTCAGGACAGAAAGCGCTGCTACGGCAGCTGGGATTTGGCACATCATGGGGATCAGGGGCTGTTTCCATTTTGCTGCTCACACTCAGTGGTTTGGTCATGGCTGTTTTTTTCTGGTTTTTTCTGCACCGCTTTGAACCGAAACAAAAAGATCCGGTGGCAGAAGCCTATGCCCTTTTTTGTAAACGTCTGGAACATATCGGCCTGGTCCGAAATCCTGGCCAGGGGCCCATGGATTTTTTGGCAATGATAAAAAAAAACAGGCCGGATCTTGGGCAAAAAGCCGGGGCCATAACAGATATGTATATCCAGATCCGGTTTCACAGAACCTGCCCGGACAATATGACCAGACAATTGATCACCCATATCAGACAGTTCAAGCCGTCCCGTCGGGCCGGCACATGATTGACTGCGGCTTTCGGCAGGAGTGGTTCGCGAACCGCCCATGCCGTCGGACTACACCCAACAGACTGGAAAATTATTGATGACACCGATCAACAAAAAACATTCCGCTTTTACCCGGGCGGAACGCGTCAAGATCCGGCAGGACCTGATGCACTGGTACCATACCCACCACCGGTCCCTGCCATGGCGGGAAAACAGCGACCCATACCGCATCTGGGTGTCGGAGGTGATGCTCCAGCAGACCCGGGTCAAAACAGCGGTACCTTATTTTCTGGCCTTTGTGGATGCATTTCCCACCTTTGAGGACCTGGCAAAAGCGGATCTGGAACAGGTGCTCAAATTATGGGAGGGGTTAGGGTATTATGCCCGGGCCAGAAACCTGCACAAGGCTGCCTGCAGGGTGGTATCGGATCTGGATGGACGTATTCCCGCAGGATTTGCGGATTTTAAGGCATTGCCCGGAGTGGGGGAGTATATTGCGTCCGCGGTTTTGAGCATGGCATTCGGGCAGGCCCATGCCGTGGTGGATGCCAATGTCAAACGGGTGCTGGCAAGACTTTTGTGCCTGGATGTCCCGGTGAATCTTTCCTCTGCACACAAACAATTTCAAACCATTGCCGACAGCCTCCTGGACCGCAATGACCCGGGAGGTTTCAACCAGGCGGTGATGGAGTTGGGGGCACTGGTGTGCACACCGACGGTCCCGACATGCAGTATCTGTCCCCTGGCAGATCATTGCTGTGCCCTGTCTGTTGGCCAGGTCCATACATTTCCGTTGCGGTTGAAAGCAAAAAAAATTCCCTGCCACCGCATCAGCACAGGCATTGTCATAAAAAACGGCAAACTGCTGGTGACCAGAAGAAAACTGTCCGGTCTTCTGGGCGGGTTATGGGAATTTCCCGGCGGCAAGCGACTGAAAGGGGAAACTGCCCGGACAGCCTGTATCCGGGAAATCAAAGAAGAGACCGGCCTGGATGTCAGCATTTCTTCTTTTCTGACCAGGGTCAAACATGCCTATACCCATTTTAAGATTGAAATGGATGTATTTTATTGTGATTATGTATCCGGAGAGGTGATATTGAACGGTCCCATTGACTATCAATGGATCACTCCCATGGAAATAAGCCGGCTGGCTTTTCCAAAAGCCAATCTCAAGTTTATTCCTTTGATCTACCAGGAACTGGTTTCCGGGAAAGTGCCATGACCGCGCAAAAAAATGTCAGAAAAAATATTGAAAAAATAACGTGGATAGGGCTTGGGGCCAATGTGGGGCTGTCCCTGGTCAAGCTGATCATGGGTATTGCCGGCAACAGCCAGGCTGTGGTGGCAGATGCCCTGCACAGTTTTTCCGACACTGCATCAGACCTTGTGGTCCTGCTGGGGGTGCGCTACTGGACAGCTCCGCCTGATGAATGCCATCCCTTTGGCCACCAGAAAATCGAATCCTTTGTCACCATTTTCATCGGCCTGATCCTGCTTCTTGTGGCAGGGGGCATCGGCTATAATGCCATCGTTTCATTGATGCATCCGGTGGAAGCACTTTTGCGGCCAATGGTGGTCCTGGCCCCTGTGCTGTCGGTTGTTGTCAAGGAAGTTCTTTTCAGGATCACACATAGAGCAGGGATGGAAAACCGGTCCTCGTCCCTCAAAGCCAATGCCTGGCATCACAGGGCAGATGCCCTGTCATCCATTCCGGTTCTGGTGGCGGTCATTGCCTGTCTCATCAACCCGAAACTGGCTTTTCTGGATCCGGTGGGAGCCATTCTGGTATCGGTTTTCATCATGAAAATCGGGCTTGAAATCCTGTGGAAAAGTATTGCAGAGCTTGTGGATGCAGGCATGTCCCGCCAGCAAATGGCAAAAATCCTTTCCATTATCCAAAACACGCCCCATGTCAGGGGTGTTCACAGTTTCCGGTCCAGAAAGACCGGTAGTTCCTATTATATTGATCTGCATTTAGAGGTGGACGGCTGTCTCACTGTGCAGCAGGGCCACACTATCGCAGAAGCAGTAAAAGAAAAACTGCTTCAAAAAAACCGACATATCATGGATGTGATGGTTCACCTGGAGCCTGCGGACTAACAAAAGCAGTTTAAAAAGCTGACATATCCCCATATGAGGCTTTTATACAATGTGGCCCTCAAATATACCGGCAATGTATTTGATGCCGAAGATATTGTACAGGAAACCTATTTGATGGCTTTCCATAAATTTTCTCAACTCAAGGATGAAAAGAAAATAAAACCCTGGCTGTTGAGAATACTGCGCAATAATTTTTTAAAAACCTGCCAGAAAGACAATGCCAGCCAGCAGCTGCAAAAGTCCGATTACATTGAATTTCTCAAAACCGGAACACAAAAAGATGGGGCAGATGCCCTGCTGACCCGGGCGGCTGACACCAGGATAGTGAACCAGGCTATTGATCAGCTGCCCATGAAATACAAAGAAATTTTGGTCTTGTATTACATGGATGATATGCTTTATAAAGATATTGCCAAAACCCTGGATATACCCTTGGGAACGGTGATGTCCAGGCTGAATCGGGCAAAGGAGGCGTTGAAGGTAACATTGTTGAAGCAACCAAAAAAAAACAGGGAAAACATCCTCAATATCACTATCAAACCGGAATAAACCTGACCCATGAACTGTAAAGACTTTCTTATCTGGCTGCAGGACCGAACCATCCATAACCAACCGGAAGATCCTGAGGTACTGGATCATATTCACACATGTGAGACATGCAACCGTCTGTATTGTATGGATAATTGCCTTGAAGCCTGCATCCAGAAATCTTTTTCCCTTCAAAAACTGCCTCATGGCCTTGCCCAAAAAATCAACCAGCATATCGATCATGCGTTTTATTCCCGGCACCAGTCTTTGGATCAGCCTGCAGGGCTACCCCGCCAAGACCTGCCTGTCAAAAAATAATTTTTTCTCCATTCCATGGAATCATTGCATATGGTATTGATATTTACTGCCACATTGTGATATAGACTTTGTTGTTTATGATAACACCGGAAAAAAAAGGATATTTTGTGAAAATAGTTTCCATTGCCGTCAGCAAAAAAAAAGGCACCACCAAACACTGCATTGACCAGGCAGAACTGGTGGAAAACCATGGTATCCAGGGTGATGCCCATGCCGGTGACTTCAGCCGGCAATTGTAGAATCTAAAACACGAAAGATATTTTCATGACATACACCATCGAATTACAGGACGCGGTCAAAGGGTACACCTATGACCAGGATAAAATCATGTCTCCACAAAAAACCGTGGCATGGTTTAAAAAACAAGCAGCAGCCACCCGGTTGGATATCTTGAGCCGGACCCGGCGCATTGACAACGGCCGCCTGGACATACCGGTTTTTTTCAGTGAGTGCGGTGTGGATGCCAGACAGGTTATCGGTACGAGCAAGCAGATGGGAAAAGGGGGCACCCCGGACCAGTCAGAAGCCAGTGCCGTCATGGAACTGGCGGAACGGTTCAGTTTTTTTTCTTTTGTGAACAAAAAAGACCATTTTTTCTTTGCCCCTGCAAAAGATCTGGGGGAAAAGGCCCTGGCCTTTGATCGGATTATCCGGTCGGTGCATGACAATGAAGCAGACGCGTTCCGGGTCAAACCCATATTTGACAGCCTGAACCTGCAATGGACCAAAGGATATAACCTGACCCTGGGCCGGGAGGTGCTGAT
>JAIVHE010000492.1 GCA_020201255.1 Desulfobacteraceae bacterium | reverse complement strand
GCTGCCCCAGGCCTTCCGCCGGGCCGCATTTCCCCTGGCCGGCCAGTTTATCTCCACCATCAAGGACTCCGCCATAGTTTCTGTCATCTCGGTCCAGGAGCTCACCTTCCAGGGCATGGAGCTGATGGCGGCCACCTTTCTCACCTTTGAAATCTGGATCACCATCACGTTGTTGTATTTTATGCTGACCTTTTCCTTGTCCCGGTCCATTTCTTTTTTTGAAAAACGCATGGCCATCCGGCAGTAATGCCATATGCCTGTTACCCCGGGTCCTGGATTCCGGCATTGGCCATGCCCTCCTTTACACATGTAATCTATTTTTCGATTTTCGTTTTATTCGCGCCAGTCATGGCTTATTCCCGGCCCTGATTTTCAAAATGGCCTGCTCCAGGGCCTGGAGTTTAGGGCCGTCTTTTTGCCAGAGCCGGCAGGAATCCACCAGAAATCCGCTTTCCTTGATATCTTCGATATTGTCCGGCAAAGGCGTGGGTTCCCGGCGTTTTTCCGTGAGCCAGCCGTGGACTATTTCCTGGGCCATGGCTTTGGTCAGGGTGCAAAGATGGGTGCATCCTCTGGTGCCGCCCATGATGGTCCCCACCTGACGGGTGAATCCGGGTTTTATTTCCAGCCCTGCAAGCAAAGGGATCCGATCCAGGGTGGTGCGGCATTCTTCCATAGGAATGGTTGACATGTCTGCCTGGGCCTCGACAATACGCAGGGGGTCTGAAGCCACCAGGCAGAAAAGGCGCATGTGGTGGATGGTACCGGGTTCCAGAACCCGGCCCGTGATGTCGAATATGGGTACATACCGGATATCCTTTAATTCTCCTGTAATGATAACCCGGCCACCTTCATGGGGATAAGTGGCCATCCGGATATCTCTGGTATGATGGTGGATGGTTATGTTATCCTATAATGAGTGATTATAGCAAGGGCATGTGTGATGCCGCCAAAGATCAGACAACTGATTGCAGAATTGGAAGAAGCCGGATTTGTAAATCGTGGCGGCAAAGGCAGTCACAGAAATTTTGTACATCCTCAATGCCGGAAACCGGTACCCATTTCGGGCAAGCCTGGAGATGACGGTAAGCATTATCAGGTGCGGGCAGTCCGCCTGGCCCTGGAGGAGTTGAAGATAAGATGAAAGACAGTGCCAGATATGCAAAAATTGTTGAATGGTCTGAAGAAGACCGGTGTTATGTTGGAAGTGCGCCCGGTTTGATTTTCGGCGGATGTCATGGAGATGATGAAAAAAAGGTGTTTGAAGAGCTCTGCCAGATTGTCGAAGAAGCGATTGATTTGTATCGGAAAGACAACAAACCTTTGCCGCCTGCGACCGCTGGAAATGATCTGGCAAACCGCCTGCAAAGTGTTGCATGATGTGACATTTGAAACACTGCCTTTGATGGATGACTGAAAAAAACGTAATTTTCATATTTTTGTAAACAACAAGGAGGCTGTATGGCCTGTAAAATAGATGAAAAACAGATAGAAGAGACCATTGCCTTTCACGGGCATTCCTGCCCGGGCCTGGCCATCGGGATCCGAACGGCGGAACTGGCTCTGGACCGCCTGGATTTTGTGCCGGGCGCCAACATGGTATGTGTGGTGGAAACCGATATGTGCGGTGTGGACGGTATCCAGTATCTGACTGGGTGTACGTTCGGCAAGGGAAATCTGATTCACAAAGATTATGGTAAGTCCGGGTTTACCTTTTTTGACCGGGACAATGAAAAAGGATTTCGGGCACTGTTCCTCGATGGTGCCATCAAAGAACCGCCCGGCGGATTTGCCGACAGAGAAGACAGGACCCGGGCCATCATGGCGGCAGATCTTGATGACCTTTTCCAGGTTCAGCCCGTGGAGGTACCACCGGCCCGGCCGGCCCGGATTTTGGAGAGCATGACCTGCCAGGCCTGCGGGGAAAAGGTCATGGAATCCAGGATACGCAGATTTGAGAAAAAAGACCTGTGCATTCCCTGTTTTCAAAAACAGGAGCAGAAAATCTAACGCAGGAAACCCGCAACCCAGGTGCCGCTCTTCATTTTCTTGTTGTTTTAACAGAAACTGAGGAGTAAGGCACTGATGCCTGGCGCCACATCCACAAGCGGGTGCCTTTGCACAATTGTTCAGTGTGATACAAAACCGTGCAACAGGTGATACACCAAAGTTTCAGTTTTCAGGCAAAGCAAACAATACCACCACTCTGGTATGGCCGTCACATGGCGGGCCAGGCAGTTTGCTGCATGCCTCTTTGCTCCCCGGGCAGATATCTGTATCTTTGGGAAGGCGGCTGCACCGTTTGGAGGTCATGGAGATGGTAAAATGGTATCGTTCTGAAAATATTTTCATGCGCAAAAGATCCGCTCCTTTGCCGCCGGCATTGAAATCAAAGGGCTGCTTCGAAGCATAATGCAGGGTTTCCTGGGTGGTGAAAAAACCTTCAAAAATGCGTTTTTGGGCTTCCGGGGTGAGACCGATGCCATGGTCCTGGACAACAAATACCACCCCCTTGCCCTTTTCGTGCACCAGGACCTGGATGCTGCCGCCATCCGGGGTGTTTTCAACGGCATTGCGTATGAGACCGTCCACCATCTTCTGCAGAGGATCCAGGGGGATCCGGATAAGTGAAACAGGGGAAAGATCGGCTGACAGGTCCACATCCCGGTGACGGAACAATGGCCTGATGGCTGCGATGCGCTGGTCCACAAACCGGTCCAGATGCACCTGTTTTTCTTCATGATCCCGGGTAGAAAAAATATCATCCAGCCTTTGCCGCACCTTTTGCACCACACCGGTTTCTCCGGTTTCTTCTGCGATCAACGCTTCAATGGTATCTTTGCACTGGTCAAAGATCAAAGAATACACGGGTTTGTGGGCAAAATGTTTTTTTTCCACAATGTCATATATTTCATCTTCAATACCGATGAGGCGCTTGAGGTTTCGCTGCATACGTTCCAGGGTGGGCTGCCAGGTTGCTTCGGGCAGATCCGTCAGTTTGCGGGATAAAATTTTAATGGAACTGAGCAGCACAGCCACCGGGGTTTTGAGTTCATGGGACAGATGGCTGATCATTTTGTCCTTTGCGGCATTCAGGCTTTGGAGTTCTTCGTTGGCTTTTTTGAGTTCTTCAGACACCCTGGCGTTTTCAATGGACAACGCAACTGTTGCAGCAATGGTGCTCAGGTTTTCCAGGTCGGTCTGGTCGAATATTCCCTCTTTTTTGTTGTCAGCGGAGATCACCCCGATGATGCGGGTGCTGGTCTGCAGGGGCACCACCATCACATTTTTTACCCGGTATCCGATTTTTTCATCCCGGTCCTTGTTCAGTTTCTGGTCTTCGGGCATCGAGGTCATGATCAGGGGTTTGCCTGTTTTGACCACCTGGCCAGCAGTTCCTTGATCTCTTTGCTGATATATTCCAGCAGCCGGGGCAGCCGGGGATACTGGGGCAACGCCTGGCTGATGCGGTTGATGGCACTCTGGTTCCGGTCCATGCGTTTTTCCATGGTTACATCCCGGAATACCATGACCATGCCGGCGGGTTTCAGGTCTTCATCCCGGTCGATACCCACCCGGACCACCACATCCAGAACCTGTCCGGTTTTGGTCAGGCGTTTGGTGGACAGTTTTACGACATTTTTGCCCGAGGGCAGTGTTTTGATTTTTCCGGCCAGTTGCGACTGCAAATGTACCGGGATATATTCCTTGCCATGGGTGCCCTTGAGCTCTTCCAGGGTCCAGCCGAATGTCTGGGTGAAGGCTGGGTTCAGGTAGGTGATCAGGCCCCGGGCATCCCGGATCAGTACCGGGTAGGGAATAAATTTCAGGAATCTGCGGTGATAATCAGCCGCAATCCTGTCTTTCTCCCACAGCGATTCTTGTTCCTGAAGCCGGGTTTTGAGTGCAGTCACCTGCCGGCTCAGTGTGTCATAATTTGCATTTTCACTCATGGGTGTCCTTTTAGTGCCTTACACCTCAGTTCCTGTCAACAAAAATAAGAAAATGAGGAGGGGCACCTGGGTTGCGGGTTTTCCGCGTCAGACAAATAATACCAGACTGGCTGCCATTACCGCCATACCGGCCACAACCCCGTACATGGCGATGTGGTGTTCTCCGTACTTTTCCGCTGTGGGCAGCAGTTCATCCAGGGAAATAAATACCATGATACCTGCCACCGAGGCAAACAAAAGACCGAACAGGGTGTCGGTTGCATATCTGAGAATAAAAAAATATCCCAGCAGCGCTCCCACAGGTTCGGCCAGGCCCGACAAAAATGACAGGCCGAATGCTTTTTTCCGGCTGCCGGTGGCATAATAGATGGAATGGCAAGAGCGGAAAACATACCCATGCGTTTTAATCTTTGTTTTTGCACCACCAGGTCATGATCCGGTATTTCCTCAACATTCCTTATTTCATGGGGGTTTTCAAAGCCGGGAACCAGAAAATCGATCAGGGCGATCACGGCGATACCTGCGAAAAAAGCCAGGGTGGTCATCATATATCCCTGGAAAGGCCCCAAGACTGCCTCGAGGGAATCTCTGGCCTTGACAAAGATTTCAACCAGGGCAACATAGATCATGACTCCTGCGGAAAATCCCAGGGATGCTGTTAAGAACCGGGTGTTGGTGGTTTTGGCAAAAAATGCCAATGCACTGCCGATCCCTGTTGACAGACCGGCCAAAATGGTGAGGGAAAATGCAAATATAACACTGGAGGCATCATATGCCATATGTAGTACATCTCCTGAAAAAATGGTGTCATGATACCGGGATTTGGGCTGTGCAGTATGGCAACCGTCTGTCTATAGACTGCACTGCCTGCTATGTCCAAAAAAAGTATCAGGACCAGTTGTAATAATTTTTACAGGAAAATGTCAATACGCATTCTGATACCTGTGGGTGAATCCCGGCATCATATGTTTTTTTTCTACAATCTGGCACCCAGCAAAGCTGTCCAGAAACTGTTGGACATTGCCGGTGACAAAGGAGATGAGATGAATGTTTTGGTCTGATATCAGATCTGCGGGCTTTTGGGAGATGGCGCCACAGACCAGCGTATCGATGTGAAGTGATGTCAATGTGCTGCGCAGGTTGACAGGGGATTCAGGGTCAAAGGATGTATAAAATTGTTTATGGATGGTTCCGTTTTCAATTTCAGCCACCAGCAGGGTGTGTGCGGAATCGAAAACCGGTGAAATCCGGTTTCCCCATATGGTGACAGCAAGTTTCACAAAAAGCCTCCATGCGCAGGGTTGGTGTGCCATAGTCATGCTGTTCCGGTCAAATGCAAGGCCTGTGCCTGGGCAAACCAAAATCTGTCGAAGTCAATGGAAATTTTACCATCTCCTTATCCGGCAAAGAATTCGGCAGTTTGTAAAAATAGTATACCAGTGAAAAATACTGTTTGTAAGGTCGCAAAAACAGGACTTTCCGGCAGGCACAGGTTGCATTTATAATGTGATGCCCAGTTTTTTAATACGGCGGAACAGGGTGCTTTTATGGACCCCTAAGTCCTTTGCTGCGGCATTTCTGTTGTAATTGTTTCTGGCCAGGGCATCGGTTATCAGATTTATCTGTGCGGCTTTTACCGGATCATCCGTGGTTTTTTGGGAGGCAACGGGTTTTTTTGCCAGAAACGGGGGCAGGTGGTCACAGGTAATGGTCCCTTCCGGGCACAGAACAAAGGCATGTTCAATAATATTTTCCAGTTCCCGTATATTGCCGGGAAAGGTATGGGACATGAGGGTGGCCAGTACCGCCTGGTCGATTCCCTGGATAAATTTTCCCTGGCGCAGGTTCATTTTTGAAACAAACCGCTCCACCAGCAAAGGAACATCTTCCATGCGCTGGGCTAAAGGCGGCAGGGTGAGACGGACGACATTGATCCGGTAATACAGATCCTGGCGGAATTGCCCGGCTGTCATAAGCTCGGACAGGTCCTTGTTGGTGGCTGCGATGATCCGGATATTGGTTTTTTCCTTTTCAACGCCGCCCAGGGGCGTATATTCATGGTCCTGGAGCACCCGGAGCAGGCTCACCTGGAATGCGGGGCTGGTGTCCCCGATCTCATCCAAAAAAATGGTGCCGTCATTGGCCAGTGCGAACTGCCCTGGTTTGTCTTTTACCGCATGGGTGAAGGCACCTTTTTTATATCCGAACAGTTCGGATTCCAGCAGGGTGTCAGGCAAAGCCCCGCAGTTTATGGCGATAAAGGGTTTGTTTTTCCTGGGACCCATATTGTGGATGGCCCGGGCCAGCAGTTCCTTGCCTGTGCCGGTTTCCCCTTCAATGAGAACCGTTGCATCCGAGCTTGATATCTGGGGAAGGATGGCAAAGATTTTTTTCATGGCATTGCTGTTGCTGACAATGTCCTCCACCTGGAAACTGGCGGTCAGTTCCTTGCGCAATTCTTCCACAAGGGAGTGATCCCTGAAAATTTCCACCCCGCCGATGACATCATTGTTTTTATCGATGAGAAGCGAAGTGGACACGGAGATGGGAATTTTTTTCTGAAGATTGTTTATGATATACGCCGAGGTGGAAACATAGGGTTTGCCTTCTTCCATGGTTTTTTTCAAGGCACAGTCCACCTCACACATGTTGGACCGAAACACCTCCCAGCAGTGGCGGCCGATGGCATCTTTTCTGCTGATGCCGGTGATCTCTTCGGCAGCCCGGTTAAAGGAGGTGATTTCCCAGTTGTAGTCAATGGTGAACACCCCGTCGGAAATGCATTCGAGGATAACCTGGGTGGTTTCCTTTGTCAGGGGGCCGAATATCTTTTTTTTGTGGATCATGGGGCATTGTCCAATGGTGGTTGATTTCTTTTGTTTTTATACAGAACAATGCGCAAAAATGCAACCGTTGAATAAAGCACTGGATATTTGCCATAAATGCATCAGTTGCTGAATCGTTCTATGCAGTGTCCTGGTTCCAGGCCCGCCC
>JAIVHE010000491.1:2946-4123 GCA_020201255.1 Desulfobacteraceae bacterium | reverse complement strand
CGTGTCCATATTCTGCTAAGTCTCACATTATTTGACCTCATTTGTCTCAAGAATTCGGATGAACACTTTATCCCCCCATGGAGGAATCAAAATCCCCCGGCCACAGATTATTTAGCTCTAAATTATTCTTCTATTATTTCATTTTTTCGGTTGATATTTGAACCCTGCTTTAATCAGGATATCCTCCAAAACTATACCGACCTCTCCTTTTCTTTTAAGTTCATCAAGCATCCATTTTTGGATACGGGCATTCACATGAACACGTTTTAGATGTGATGGTAATTTGGGTTTTGGTTTTCCTCTATATCCGCCACGCATAAGCCGCACCTTTTTAAAATGCCAGGCTCTGATAACCTTGCCATTTCTGCGTTATTGATAAATGTACTACGCTTTACAAAAAATATATCCTGATTTTTAAAGGCCGCCGGTGCATCTTCTATCAGTGCAACCGACGACCATAAGGATCAATTCAGTCTAACCACCGTCATCAGATATTCTACCGCCTGGGTAAAACTATAAGTTTTGACAGACATGATCATGTCGATCGGGTTAAAGTTTTTTTTACAAGAAAAACAACGGCCGAGATTGGTTTTTGGATTGAAAGCTGTGTTGAATTCGCCACAGTTCGGACACAAAAAGCGAAAATAGCCTTCCGATATCTTATTGGGTTGCTTCAAGACATCAGTAATCACAAAATCGACCGGGATATCGTTTCTCAGTTTACGAAGCAGATTTTTTGAATAGCGTTGTGTCATGATTTTTCTCCTGTTTATGGTAGTTTGAACTCAGCCATGGTGTCATTGACAATGGGTTCATTAATGGCGGCAATGTTTTGGGATGCGGCATGGATCAAACAGGCCGTGGCAATATTGTTGATCGACCTGGGAACGCCGCCGGCATAATCGTGGATCAGTGCTTTTGCATCGGATGTCATCAATCTGTCTGTTGCGCCGGCACATTTGAGTCTGTGGTCAATATAGGCAATGGTCTGTTCTCTGGTCAAAGATTTGATATGGAATCGTACGTTGATTCGGTTGACCAGGTCGGCCAGACTGGCACGCTTGAGTTGAACTGTCAGGGTTTCCTGGCCGCTGAGGATAATTTTCAGTGGCAGATCCACTTCCATGCCGGTGCTGATCAGAAGTCTGAGGTCGATCAGCGTTTCCACGGAGATCAG
>JAIVHE010000491.1:0-2775 GCA_020201255.1 Desulfobacteraceae bacterium | reverse complement strand
GCCAGGGCCTGTTCAAAACGGCTGTCGGTCAACAGCCAGTCAATGGGTGGATTTTCTGCAAACGGATGGGCATTCATATTGAAATGATTAAAAAACATGGGTTCTTCTCCTTATTGGTAAATCATGGTTTTCAGTTCTCTGATGACATGGGGGATGGTTTTATGGCCGGCTGCCGCGCATGCTTGTCGGACCATGGCTTTATTGATGCCTGTGTGGATGTTCCACGTCTTTTTAAGGACTTCCAGTTCTTCGGCATTAAACGCCCCCAGTCCGCCTTTTTCCCCGAGAAGGTCGGCAATAAGTTTGGCAAATTCATGGAATGGCCATGGACGTGAATCTGCGGTTTTCCGGTAGTCGATGCCTCCGGTCTTTTTGGACAATTCCTGCTGATGCTGCCGGGCAAGAAGATCCAGGTAGTTGTGGGCGGGTTTTTCCAGTTTTTTTGCTGGAGGCAATGGATCTGCCTTAGTCCGCTGATGCAACTGCCCGTCTGCCAGATATACCCCTTTGAGCGAATATATCTGTACCGTGTCTTGACTGGAAAAAGGATCATACCGGACCTCTACCCGGTCACCGCGAAGCCGGGGATCGGTCCTATAATACCGCCTGTGAAGCTGGACATCGGCAAAAGTGGCATGGACGGTTCGCTCAGCCCGTTGCATAAAAGATGTACAAAACGCATTCAGATCCATCTGCCGGACAACCCGACGGCCTTCTTTATACGCTTTTTCCGGTGTGGTTCTGATTTCTGAGTGCAGGGCCTTATGATAATCCTGAGCCATAAAAGCCGCAAGAAACCGATTGATTTCATCCAGAGTAAGTATATCGTCGGCTTTAACCTCTGCCTCGAATCGCTTCTGGATCGTTTGGAACAGACGTTCGATAATACCACCGCCGGCCGGGTCTCTTACTTTTCGATACATCAGCCGGATCCCCGCTCGATAACAAGCAGCCTTGAGGCCGGTGGCATGGTATACTTTGGCATTGTCAACATATAGCCCAAGGGGCATGCCATGTACCGCCAGAGCCTGCAGCAGGGTATCGATCAGAACATCCAGGTTTTGCCGATAATAGTACCGTGCCGTAACCACATACCGGCTGTGGCAGTCGATAAAGGCCGACAGATAAGTAGGGACCACGTCTGAACCGTTGATTACATAAGGCCCCTCTTCAAAATCACCGATCCACAGATCGTTGGAATTTTCCCGGCTCCAGCGTTTGCGAACCGGCTTGGTGGTTACCCCCAGCTTGCGCCGGGTGGCCCCGGATTCTTTTAATACCCGGTACAGGCTTGAACGGGGAATGGTTTGACCGAATTTGTCTTCAAGAAACCGGTTGATGACAACATCGGAACGAAATGGCTGCTCTTTTTTCAACGCAATTGCCGTTTCAATGATGTCATCAGAGACTGTTCTGCTTTTACCCCTGTCTGTGCGGGGTTTTCTGGCCAGCCCGTCAAATCCGCAGGTCCGGTATGCAGACAGCTTTCGCTTCAAGGTCGAAAGAGAGGGGCTGCGGCACTGCCCGTCCGGATACACCACCTTTTCCCGGGAAAGTTTTTTTAAATACCGGTTCGTTTCTTCCGGCGAAATCTCTTCATAAATGATGGGTTGTAGAAGATCGCACCAGAAAACTGCCCATTGTTCATTCTTTTTGTCCAATAGTCACCTCCTTTTTTAGGGTTCAGGAGGGAACATATCTCATGTATATCCAAATAGGGTTGCCAACTTGGGGAAAATGCCGGTCTGGAAAATAACCTGGTACAGTGGCATGAGAAACACCAGATGAAAACAGGTGAGAAGGGTCTGCTTTCTTGACGAGGATCTGTATTTACGGGGAGAGATTTTCAGCCCTGCCAGGTTCCGGCATAGGCTGGAAGCAGGATCCGCCTGGAGGATCAGGCCCGTAGCGTTTTGAACCAGACTGCTATAAGAGCCCATGGTGCTGATCCACCTGTGGATGGTGGAGTGCTCCATCATAGGTTCCCGGTTGGAATCGGAATCTGGAGACGTCTCATATACCAATGGACAGGCAGCCACCAGCTTCCGGTATGAGGCGGCCGGATCTTCGACGTAAGCCTGGTTGAATGCTCGTATAGTAGGGAGGGTATAGCGTTTGTATGGAAGTGCAAACCAGGGATAGCTTGTGGCCGTTTTGTTGCAACCAGTGCACTTCCAGCGGGAAAGCAGACCCAGCACCGTTTTCAAAACCTGTGCAAGGATAATCTTAAATATGCGCCTGCGTTTTTCATGACGTTTAAAATAATCCGGGGTAACCCCACAGTGTGGACATGCCGGCAGATAACATGGATCAAGCCCCTGACGGACCTGGTCTGTATGTCTTTGAATCTGCTCGGATGCTGCTGTCTGTAAAAAATTTGACTTGTCTTTGGACCCGCATTTGGTGTAAGTCATGAATATCCCTCTTTTTGGTTTTGGTTTTTGTTTAGCGACTTATGACTTAGCGCCTGACGGTGCAATAGTCAACTCCAATCCAAAAAGAGGGACTCTTCCCTAACCTCAAAACGAGGGGCGGGATAAGCGGGGTACGAATTATCCTATTTTCTTGCGGGATAGCGCGGGGTAAACGGGGTCTTCGGGGTAACGATTCTTGGATTTTCTAACCAAAAATTCTGAGACTTAGCAGAAAGACGCTAAATCCCAAAAATCAATCGGTATAGCGCTATACTGAAGAATTCAGTTGCACTATTCATACAGATATTGCTAATACATCATAAGTGCTTTAATTTGTTGGAGAAAATAAAAAAATAGTGGA
>JAIVHE010000490.1 GCA_020201255.1 Desulfobacteraceae bacterium | reverse complement strand
TTGTGTGAAAAGACTTGTGCTCAATTGTAGGTGCGAATTCATTCGCACAATGTGAACCCCGTTGTCCATTATAGAGCCTATGCCCGTTCCCCCAGGAAAAAAGTTGCTGGGGACCTCTAAGGAATTTTCTGTAAATCCGTGCCGGATTTTAAGTGCGAATGAATTCGCACCTACAAAAAAATCGGATTTCACACAAACAGGTTACACTCAAATAAAATAGCCTTATTGGATTTATTTAGTGTTTGAACGAAAACTCCCCTCCCAGTGGGAGGGGTTGGGGGAGGGAAAGATAAGTTACTGATATTATTAACCCCCACCCTGACCCTCCCCCGATGGGAGAGGGAATTATGGACTTTTCGTTCAGGCACTATAAAATTATTCTTTACGCATTTTGAGCATTTCGGCGGCATGGTCTAAAGTAGCCCTGGTAATTTCCACCCCCCCGAGCATTCTGGCCAGTTCACGGACACGGTCATTTTCCGGAATAGGTTCTATGGTCGTGCGGGTACGCCCATCCCGAACCTGTTTGGATATTCGAAAATGATGATCTCCGAATTTTGCGATTTGTGGAAGGTGTGTGATGCAGATGATCTGGTGATGCTTGGAAAGGGTAAGAAGTTTTTTGCCGACCATTTCGGCGACATCACCTCCGATACCGGCGTCCACTTCGTCAAAAACAATCGTTTCCACCGAATCATTTTTGGCAAGGATCGCTTTTAATGCCAGCACAACCCTGGAAAGCTCTCCACCCGATGCAATGTTTGCCAGGGGTTTAAGATCTTCTCCCACGTTCGGGGCGATCATGAACTCAGCCCGATCCAGGCCGTTTTCCGAAACAGACGAGTTGCCGATATAAAGATATGGAGATGGTGGATTTTCAGTTGCCGGTTGGAAGATAGCAACCACAAATCGAGTGCCGGACATTTTCAGGTCGGCCAGCTCAGATTCTACTTTCTGAGAAAGTTTTTGGGCGGCCTTTTTTCTTTCTTCTGAGAGCAAAAGAGCTTCGGCAATGATTTTTTGATTTAAATTATCAAGTTCTTCCTTCAGAGACTCAATATTTTCAGAAATATTTTCGATGTTGGACAGTTCCCTTTCAATGGTTTGCAAATGTGAAACCACCGATTCAATGGACCCCCCATACTTTCGTTTAAGCTTCCTGATCATTTCCAGCCGCGCCTCTATTTGTTCCAGCCGCTTTTCGTCCATTTCGATATTTTCCATGTAAGATCTCAACTCATGGCTGATGTCTTCAATCTGAAAGGCGGCATCGGTCAAGCCTTTGACTTTTGGAACAAGTTTCGGATCGATTTCCGAGATTTTTTGCAGGTCTTTGGAGATCTCAACCAAAGATTCCACAACAGCGCCCTGCATACCATAAAGCAAGTCATGGCTTCTGATAATCGTCTGTAAAATTAACCCGGCGTTTTTGAGGCGCAGAAGTTCCTGCTCCAAAGTGTCATCTTCACCGGGCTTAAGGGAGGCGTCGATAATTTCTTTTTTCTGGAAATTTAAAAGTTCCAGGTGTTCAAACTGATGGTGTTGCTGTGAGGTCAGTTTTTTTAATTTTGCGATCAGAGGAAGTATCTGGTGATAGAGTTGCCCGACTTTTTGCCGTTTTGGCACCAATCCCGCGAACTGGTCTATGATATGCAAATGAAGATCATCTTTAAGGAGTCCCTGGTGTTCATGCTGTCCGGATATGCTTGCCAGGTTCTCGGCAATTTCAGTGAGTGCCTGCATGGTGGATAGGCGGCCGTTGATATATATTTTGTGTCGGTCGGTATTTGAAATGATTCTTCTGACAATCAGGCCTTCTGAGGGGTCGAAGCCTTGTTCATCTATGATTTTTGCGGTATCACTTTCCGGGCTGACTTCAAATAGAGCTTCCAGTTCGGCAGTTTCGGAGCCGGTACGAATCAGCTTCGCATTGGCTCTTGAGCCCAAAAGCAAATTCATGGCGTTGACGATGATCGATTTTCCGGCCCCGGTTTCACCGCTCAGGATAGTGAGTTTATCGGAGAACGTTATCCGAAGGTCATCAATAATGGCAAAATTTCGAATGGAAAGTTCGGTAAGCATTGCATCTGAATTTTTATGTTATTGTTTTTTCAAATTTTGACATATATTCCACAGTCGCTCATTTTTGTAAACCCCGATGTTGCATTGGTATTCACTCATTTCAAAGATCCTCTTTTCAATATTGGTTTCAGTATGATACAGGAAAAACATTATGCTAAAAGATATCAAATCAAACCCAAAAAAACTGGTGGCTGACTGGCAATCGTTGATGCGAACATTCATCCGTCCCGAAGATGACGCAGCCAGGCGCACATTGTTAAAATACATGGAGCAGATTCTGTTCGGGCTTCATGAGTTTTTAAGAACCAATGTGGGCTTTACCGAGGAACAGCCCCTAAAGGAGTTGGGCTACCGTTTTACCGATACCCGACTGAATGAAAATCCCGAAAAAAAACTGGCGGATGTTATCACCGATCTGATCGAAGACATCGCACCTTACGCCGTTAATGTTGCCTCTCCTTATTTTGTCGGGCATATGACATCGGCCATTCCCTTTTTTATGGTACACCTGAAAACAATCGTGGCGGCCCTTAACCAGAATGTGGTCAAGCTGGAAACATCCAAAGTGGTGTCGGTGGTTGAAAAACAGTTACAGGCCAAAATCCACAGGCTTATTTTTCAAAAAAGTGAGGACTTTTACCGGGAACATGTTCAAAATGCCGAAACCACGCTGGGTACATTTATTGAGGATGGTACCCTGG